>JAAYQR010000010.1 GCA_012519205.1 Candidatus Epulonipiscium sp.
AAAAGGCTCTTCTACAATGGATATTGCAAAAGTCCTAAAAGAAAAAGAGTTGATTACAAATGAACTCATTTTTAGGTTCAAGAGTAAATACTTTAAATATGATGGGAAATTTAAGGAAGGTAAGTTTGCTTTGTCTACAAATATGTCTGAGGAAGAAATTATGGAAATTTTGACTTCTGTAGGTGTCAAGGCAGAAGGAATAAAATTTACAATCCCCGAAGGATACACCATAGAAAAGATAGCCCAGACTCTAGAAGAAAAAGAGATAGCAAAGAAAGATGATTTTATGAAGGCTATTAAGGAGACAAAATACGATTATGAATTTTTATCACAAATCCCAGAGAGAAGTAATTTTCTTGAAGGTTATTTGTTTCCAGATACCTATGAAATTAGAAAAGATAGTGAGCCTTCTGAGATCATAAGCAAAATGCTTAACAGGTTTGACGAAATTGTGAAACCAGAGTATTATAATAGAGCAGAAGAACTAGGATATACTATGGATGAGGTCATTATCATTGCTTCCATAATAGAACAAGAAGCAAAAAGGGATGAAGAACGCCCTAAAATAGCTGGTGTAATATACAACCGTCTAAACATAGATATGAATTTGCAGATGTGTTCTACAGTGATGTATGCTTTAGGAAAACGAAAAGATCGTCTTCTTTACAAAGACTTGGAAATAGAATCGCCATACAATACCTATTTATATGATGGTATTCCTGTAGGCCCCATATGTAATCCAGGGGAGGCATCCATTAAAGCTGCCCTCTATCCAGAAAAACATGATTATTACTATTTTGTATTAATGGATGAGGAGACGGGGGAGCATGTGTTTACAGAAACTGGGGATGAACATAATGCGGCTAAACAAAAGTATAACCAAAAATTCTAGGAGAAACAATAAAGACGAAAGAAAACTCTTTCGTCTTTATAAATTATAAAAGGTGGACGAAAATGAGTGAAATAAATTACGATTATATTAATGAATTTATTAGAGAAATAATTCCTAAGGACTTAGGAATATTGGGAAAAATAGAAAGAGAAGCTAAGGAAACTAATTTACCTATAGTTCAAAAAGAAGTTGCACAATTGATTTCATTTTTATTATCTGTTAAGAAACCCGAAAACATATTAGAGATAGGGACGGCTGTGGGATATTCATCAATTTTAATGAGTAATTATTTAAAACCTCAGGGAAAAATAACTACTATAGAAAGATATGATATTATGCAAAGGGCTGCTAGGGAGAACATAAAAATGGCAGGTCTTGAAGAAACAATTAATCTTATTGAAGGGGATGCCCAGGAAGTTTTACCTACACTTAAAGCTACCTTTGATGTGATATTTATGGATGCTGCCAAGGGCCAATATAACATATTTCTTCCCCATTGCATAAGACTATTAAAAGATGATGGAATAATCATTGCGGATAATGTATTACATAAAGGAAACATAGCTAAGTCTAGATATGATATTCCAAGGAGACAAAGAACAATACACAAAAGAATGCGCAATTTTTTATGGGAAATAATGCATAATAATGATTTGAATTCCTGTGTACTTCCTATGGGAGATGGAGTAGCATTATGCTATAAGAAAACTAGAAAGGAAGAAATCCATGTTTGAGATACAAAAAAAACCTGAACTTCTTGCTCCGGCAGGAAATTTAGATATACTTAAAACAGCTATTTCCTATGGTGCCGATGCAGTTTATATAGGAGGCAACCAGTATGGCCTAAGGGCAAAGGCTAAAAACTTTTCAATGGAAAAAATGGCAGAAGGTATTAAGTATGCCCATAAAAACAATGTAAATGTATATGTAACAGCTAATATTATTGCACATAACCAGGACTTATCAGGTCTTGAAGATTATTTTAAGGAATTAGAGGCTATGGGGGTGGATGCTCTTATAGTTGCGGATCCTGGAATTTTTAGCATAGCAAAACAAACAATTCCTAATATGCCAATCCATATAAGCACCCAAGCTAATAATACAAACTATCAATCTGTATTGTTTTGGCATAAACAAGGAGTTGAAAGGGTAGTTGTGGCAAGGGAATTATCCCTAAAGGAAATAGCAGAAATAAGAAGTCATGCGCCTTTGACCCTAAGTATCGAAGCTTTTGTCCATGGGGCAATGTGTATATCTTATTCGGGAAGATGTCTTCTTAGTAACTATATGGCCGATAGGGATGCAAACAAAGGGGATTGTGCCCAATCCTGTCGTTGGAGATATCATTTGGTAGAAGAAACAAGGCCAGAAGAGTATATGCCCGTAGAAGAAAATGAAAGAGGAACCTATATATATAATTCTAAGGATTTATGTATGATTGACCATATTCCTGACTTAATAAAGGCAGGTATTGACAGTTTTAAAATAGAAGGAAGAATGAAAACTGCATTTTATGTGGGTTCAGTCGTGAAAATTTATAGGGAAGCAATGGATGATTATTTTAAGGACCCCAATTTATATACATCAAAAAGGGCCTATTATTTAGAAGAAGTATCAAAGTTCAGCCATAGGGATTACACCAAGGGGTTTTACTTTAGTAGGCCACTGGGCACTGAACAAATATATACCCATAATACTTACCTCAGGGGATATAGCTTTGCAGGGACAGTTACAGATTATGATGAAGACTCAAAACTTGTTACGATAGAGCAAAGAACAAAATTTTCGGTAGGAGAAGAAATTGAGTTTATCCCCTTTAAGGGTTCCTCTTTTAAACAAAAAATAGAAACCCTGTTAGATGAGGAGGGAAATGAAATACAATCAGCACCCCATCCAAAGCAAATAGTTAGATTAAAAGTATCACAACCAGTTGAAAAGAATATATTAATAAGAAAAGAAGATTCCGAAAAAGAAATATAAAAATTAAATATTATGAAAGACAGGCACATCTAAGCAAAAGGATTCATACAATAAAAAAGAACCTTTTAGCGGAGGTGTGTTTTTTGTTCTTAGGATTATTGCAATTTGTATTTTCTTTTTCATATTTTACAGGTAGTTCATCCTTTCCACAGCCTCTTACCCAAGAGGAGGAAAAATATTATCTTGAACAGTACAAGGAAGGAGATTGTATTGCAAAGAATGTTTTAATTGAAAGGAACTTACGATTAGTTGCTCATATTGTAAAGAAATACACCAATATCAATAAGGATATGGATGATCTAATTTCAATCGGAACCATAGGGCTGATTAAGGCAATATCTTCCTATGACATTGACAAAGGAACCCGGCTGGCAACCTATGCCGCAAGATGCATTGAAAATGAAATTTTAATGAGCATCCGTTCAAGTAAAAAACAAAGAAATGAAATATCCCTACAAGCCCCCATAGGTATAGATAAGGAAGGAAATGAAATAGCATTAATAGATATTTTATACAATGATACAGAATCCGTATTGGATCAGGTGGATTTTAAGATAAAATTAAAAAAGTTATATGAAAAAATGACAACCGTATTAAAAAGAAGGGAAAAAGATGTTATTAAGATGAGATATGGATTAGAAAATGGTAATGAAAAAACCCAAAGAGAAATTGCAGACATACTGGGAATATCCCGTTCCTATGTATCTAGGATAGAAAAAAAAAGCAATAAAAAAGTTAAGTGAAGAACTTGTAAAATAAAAGTGTTGATGAATTTATCAACACTTTTATTTTACAAGATTTCTCAAAGGGTAATCTTAGGAGAGTATATAATTATTTACATTTATAATATTTAGTGCTATTATATAAAAAAGACTTATATTATTAAATAACAGTCCACATTAATGGGGGTGCTTAAGCAACATAGCCTGTGTTTAAAATTACCCTTGTACAAAATACATAGAAATAAGATAAGATTTACCAAAAACAATAGAGTTTTTGAAAACATTGTATAAATTTATTTACATAAAATTAGAAGATTGCTATAATGAATACATAATTTAAACGAACATACTATAGAGGGGTATAAAATGAAAAGGGTAGAGAAGAGAAAATTGGGAGATTTGCTAGTTGAAGCAGATATGCTGACGGCAGAACAATTAAAAGAAGCATTAAGGGAACAGGCGCAGACCGGAAAAAAGATTGGAGAAATATTAGTAGAAAAGGGTTGGGTAACTGAACAAAACATAGTGGAAGTTCTAGAATTCCAATTGGGTATTCCACATGTGGATTTAACAAAGTATGTTATTGACCCTAAAGTTACTGCTATGATCAATGAGAGCCTGGCAAAAAGACATATGCTAATTCCTATTCAAATTGAAAACAACAGGATAGTAGTGGCGATGAGCGATCCTTTGAATGTTTTTGCCCTAGATGATATAAAAATCACCACTAAGATGGAAGTTATGCCCGTTATTGCTAGTCTTCCTGATGTCAAACAGGCGATAGATAGAATGTATGGGGCAAGCAAGACTGCCAGCATAGCAGCAGAATTCCAAAAACAAATGCAGGATAAAATCAAAAAACAGGCCACTATGGATGACAGTGTAGAAGACGAAGAAGATGTTTTAAATTCTCCTGCAGTAAAATTAGTTAATAGCTTTATTGAACAGGCAATAAGAAGAAATGCCAGCGATATACATATAGAACCCTTTGAGGATTATGTAAGAGTTAGATTAAGGGTGGACGGTCAATTACAAGAAATATTAAGAACCGAGTTATCTACTTTAAATGCAATGGTTACTAGGATAAAGATTCTAGGGAAAATGAATATTGCTGAAAAAAGACTTCCCCAAGATGGACGGATAGGGGTTACCCTCGAAAATAACCAATTAGACCTAAGGGTAAACGTTCTTCCAACTATTTACGGCGAAAAGGTTGTTATACGTTTGATTTATAGAACAGGAATGCAGCTTAGAAAAGAGCAACTAGGATTTTGTTCAGATGACCTAGACCGATTTGTGAGTTTGCTTAAAAATCCCCATGGTATTATATTGCTTACAGGTCCTACCGGTAGTGGTAAGTCTACAACCCTAGCAACAGCCCTAAGGGAGTTAAATAAGCCCAATGTAAATATCATTACGGTAGAGGATCCGGTAGAGAATATGATTGATGGGGTCAATCAGGTTCATGTAAATGTAAAGGCAGGATTAACTTTTGCCAGTGCCCTAAGGGCAATCCTTCGTCAAGACCCCGATATCGTTATGATAGGGGAAATGAGGGATAACGAAACCTGTAATATAGCAGTTAGGGCAGCTATTACAGGGCATTTAGTTCTTAGTACCTTGCATACCAACGACGCCCCAAGCTCTATAACCCGTATGATGGATATGGGCATAGAACCCTTTATGGTAGCCACTGCTGTACAGGGTATTATAGCGCAGAGGCTAGTTAGGCGCATATGTAAAAATTGCAGAACGGCAGTTTCCCTTACAGAAGAAGAAGCTGAGATTATGAATGTGCCCAAACAAACAGTAGTATATAAGGGCAATGGATGCCAGGTCTGTAATAAGACAGGGTATAAAGGTAGGATGGCTATTCATGAGGTCATGGAACTTAATCCGGAACTTAGGGAACTTATTGCAAAAGGAGCAAATGCTGCAGAACTAAAAGAGGCCGCTATGAGGAATGGGATGCATACCCTTTGGGATAATGCCAAAAGAAATGTACTAGAAGGAAAAACCACTGTTGAGGAACTTCTAAGAGTTGCTTACGGTCAAGATTAGGAGGAAGTAAATGGATATTGACAAATTACTTACATTTGGCTCTCAGTCTAATGCGTCGGATATACATATTACGGTTGGAGTACCGCCGATTTTTCGTATCAATGGTAAATTGGTTCCTATTGATATGCCAAAGCTTTCCCCGACTGATACCGAAGAAGTAGTAATGCAGCTTCTAAAAAACTCAAAAAGAAAAGAGATTTTCCATAGAGAAGGAGAACTGGACTTTTCTTACGCCGTACCTAAAATTGGGCGTTTTAGGGTAAATGTCTATAGACAAAGAGGTACCTGTGCAGCTGCCTTAAGAACTGTAGCCATTGATATCCCTAGTCTAGAAGAATTGAAAATGCCTGCAGTTATTGGGGATTTATCAAAGCATGCCAGGGGACTTGTATTAGTGACGGGACCTACAGGAAGCGGGAAGTCTACAACCCTAGCTGCAATGATTGATAAGATAAACAATGAAAGGGCATGCCATATACTTACCCTAGAAGATCCTATAGAGTATCTTCATAAGCATAAACAAAGCATTGTGAATCAAAGAGAAATAGGACCGGATACGAAGTCTTACAGTGCAGCTCTTAGGTCTGCACTTCGGGAAGACCCCGACGTTATTCTAGTTGGGGAAATGAGGGATTTGGAAACCATAGCCATTGCCATTACGGCTGCAGAAACCGGCCACCTTGTTTTGTCCACCCTTCATACCATAGGGGCTGCCCAAACTGTAGATAGAGTCATTGACGTATTCCCGACGGAACAGCAAGAGCAAATTAGAATTCAATTGGCGAATGTATTAAGAGGGGTTATATCCCAGCAGCTTCTTAAAACCAGGGATGGGAAGGGAAGGATTGCCGCTACGGAAATCATGGTAACTACTCCTGCAATTTCTAATTTAATCCGAGAAGGAAAAAGCCATCAGATACATTCTATGATTCAAACAGGTAATATCCATGGAATGCATTCCATGGATATGGATTTGGCAAATCTATATAAGCAAGGAAAAATTGAAAGACAGGATGCCTTAACCTGTGCTCAAGACCAGGAAACTATTCGAAGACTTTTAGGAATAGGATAAGGAGGATGTATTATGCCAATTTATTCATATAAGGCAAGAGATATAAAAGGCAAATTAATAACGGGAGAAGGGGATTTTGATTCAGAGGCGGAAATTAGAAGTACCTTAGTAGGAAGAAAATTAATACCAATAGAAATCAAACAAAAAACCGCCTTAAATACAGACTTATCCAAGCTTCCCATGTTCAAACCTAAGGTAAAAATGCAGGAAATAGCAATATTTTGTAGGCAATTTGCGGTTATGCTTGATGCTGGTATCTCCATAGGGGGTACCTTGGATATCATGAGAAAGCAGGTAGATAATGCCACATTAAGGGAAATAATACAAGATATCAATGATGAGGTCCAAAAGGGTCGAAGTCTTTCAGAATCCATGAAGGAACATCCTGAATTCCCTCTTTTGCTTATTAATATGGTGGAGGCAGGGGAGGTCAGCGGTAACCTTGACTCGGCTATGAACCAAATGGCAATTCATTTTGAAAAACAAATGAAAACCCAAAGGCAGGTAAAAAAGGCATTGACCTATCCCGTCATCGTAGTAGTCTTAATGATAGTAGTTGTTACAGGACTTTTGATGTTTGTAGTTCCAAGCTTTGTTTCGATGTTCCAGGAGGCAAGTGCAGAACTTCCCGGAGTTACCCTGGCCCTTATAGCCATGAGTGATTTTATGAGAAGTAAATGGTACATATTGTTTGGAATCATAGCCTTAGTAGTTATAACCTATAATCGTCTAAAAAAGATTGATAAGGTTAGATACCAATTAGATAAATATGCCTTAAATGCACCGGCATTTGGAAACCTTAATAAAAAAATTATCACTGCAAATTTTTGTAGAACCCTTAGTACATTAATGAAGGCAGGGATTCCTATTATACAAACCATGGAGGTCATCAAAAAGGTTGTGCAAAACACCATAGCCATGGAGGTCCTTGAAAAATGTATAGAGGATATTAAACAGGGAGGAAGCATTGCTATCTCTCTTAGGGAATCTAGTTTATTTCCTGTTATGTTAATTAGTATGGTTCATATTGGTGAAGAATCCGGTTCATTAGATACTATAATGGATAAAACTGCAGATTTTTATGAAGGAGAAGTAGAAGTGGCTATTGATCAGATGACCACTATGATATCTCCCATCATTACCATAGTTATGGGGGTAATGGTAGGATTTATCATGTTAGCTATTGTAATGCCAATGTTTAGCCTGGCGACTCAAATCTAATTCCACAGCATATATATATTTATTTATATATATATATATATTAAGTAAAGGAGGTGAAAACAATGGGCAGTATTAATTGTAATTCTAAAAAAGTTAAAAATAAGGGGGAAGATGTAAATATGTTAAAAAAACTATTTAAAGATCAAAAAGGCTTCACGATGATTGAATTAATCATAGTAATTGCGATAATTGCGATTATCGGGGCTATCCTAGCACCAAACTTTGCTAAAGTAACAACAAAATCAAAGGTTAAGGCAGATCTTGCTTCCATAAGGGAAGTTAATAGACAACTAGCCTTATACAATGCAGAAAAGGGGTCCTATCCAGTAGGAAAAGATACAAGTACCTTTACCACTATAGGAACAGCAGGATTTAAAGTGTTAGTAGATGAACATTATCTAGACAAATCACCACAACCTCAAACAAAGGGACTCGCATTTAAATATGATGACTCTACAGGGAGAGCTTGGATTGCTAAAGATACTCCAAGTGCCGATGTAAATGATGCAGTTAATGGATTGGCTACAGGTGATAAAGAATTCTTTGCAACTGGAAGCTGGTAAAATCTATTTATCCTTATCAGATACATTTGTATCTGATAAGGCTTTCAAACAATGAAAGGATAAAGAACATGTATATTCTTATATTTATTTTAGGTCTAATCATCGGTAGTTTCCTAAATGTATGTATTTTTAGGATTCCTAATAAACAATCCATAGCTTTCCCCCCATCCCATTGTTTCCATTGCAATCATTCCCTTGGGGTTTTGGATTTGTTTCCAGTGTTAAGCTTTGTATTTCTAAGGGGCAAATGCAGATATTGTCGCAGCAAAATCAGTATTCAATACCCAATCATTGAGTTAGTAAATGGGTTGCTTTATCTATCCTTATTTATTAAATTTGGTTTAAGTGTTTATTTTATTTTTTATGCTTTGTTTGGTTCCTTATTACTTGTTATTGCAATGATTGATATAAAAACAGAAACCATACCCAATGCCACTATTATTTTTGGATTAATATTAGGAATTATTTATATTATTATAATGGCTTTTACTTCTTATTCGTGGATAGGTATTAAAGATGGGATTTTGGGATTTTTTACAGGGAGCTTGATTATATTTTTGATTATTCTTATTTCTCGTGGGGGTATGGGAGCGGGGGATATGAAGTTAATGGGAGTTGTGGGACTATTCCTAGGATATAAAGGAGTCATAGTAACTCTTTTTTTTGGAATTATTGCAGGGGGGATTGCAGGAGTTTTACTTTTATTAACTAAGGTAAAAAGTAGAAAAGCAACCATTCCCTTTGGACCTTTTTTAGTACTAGGAACTTTTATCACATTATATTGGGGAGAGTTTATTTTAAATTGGTATTTATCTCTATAATCATTTTTAACCTAGGTGGTGGATGGAGGGTAATATGAAAAAATATACAAGATATATTAATAATACAGGCTTTACCCTTATAGAAGTAATCATAGCATTGGCCCTTATGTCAATCATAGGGAGCATTGTGATTCCTACATCGGGAATAGTCCATAGAAGCCGCCTTAAAAATGTAGCTTCCCAAATATCAATGGATATCAGTAAAGTCCGTTTTTTTGCTCAGACCCACAATAATGGTAGGGATCCGATTACAAACAAATATGGGTATAGGATAGTATTTCAATACCCCACGGGGACGGATGAATATTATAAGGCTTATGAGCTAATAGGAAATCAGTTAGATGAGATGCCTCCTGATTTAGATGATGCGATATTGATAAGACCGATTTTTAGCGATGGAGCCAGTGAAAAATTGATTAAAGAAATCCAGTTCACTGAAAGAGGAAAAATTAGATTATGGTATCATGATGATAGCATAGGTGAGAACCCAGTCCTTATAGGGTCAGACAAGAAAATAAAAATCATACTTAAATCAGATAAGTTTTATAAGGAAGTTCATGTGGAACCATTAACCGCTAGGACATTGGTTACCGATTAATAAAGTAGGTGGGTATATGTTAAGCATTAGAAATATTTGTAATGGGGATAAAGGCTTTACAATGATAGAACTTCTAATTGGCCTAGCTCTTTTTAGCATACTTTCCCTTGGGCTTTGGAGTATCTTAGACCACGCAACCAGAAATTCCGAAAGAACACAGCTACAGATAGAAACCGTGGAAAATGCCCGGGTTGCTCTGGACTTTATGGTGGAAGAAATAAGAAGGGCAGAAAATATAAAAATCAAATATCCCGAAGGCCCCTTAAGTCTTGATATAGATGGGGATGGAGATTATATTATTGGTTCTTCTTCTCCCGATGTCGAATTTGAATTTGATAGGGCAAAGGGTCAAATAAAATATAATAGCATTGTATTAGTTGACGATATCGAAGAATTGGGCTTTTCTCCAGATGACTTTGACAGCAACCTAGATGGAGTTTATGATAAAAATTTAATTATACATATTAAAACAAAAAAACCTGCTAATATATTAGGCACAGATATACTATATGATATTAAGGGGGAAGTTTCAGTTAAATACAAATCAAATATATTAGTAACCTATTAAATGTATTAACAGAATAAATTACTTAAATAAGGGGTGTATCAATATGGGACAATCTTTATTGGGGATTGAGATTGGGAACAATAACATGAAGGTAGTTCAAGGCACAAGGAAGGGTAAAATATTAAACCTACTTAATTATGGCATTCAGCCTACTCCCTTGGGGGCTGTAAGGGATGGATTTATTGTAGATATGGATGCCGTTTATTATTCCATTTCTGAGCTTTTGAAAAAGAAAAAGATTACCGAGCAAAATGCAGCAATTATCGTTCAAGGAACATCCATTATAACTAGGGATGTGGTAATGCCCTATATGGAGGAAAAAGAATTAAGGAATATCCTAGATTTCCAAAAGGACGAATACTTTCCAATAGACGTATCGGATTATCAAACAGATTTTAAGATATTAAATGAAATGGAAACAGAAGAAGGAAAACAATTAAATGTCCTTTTGGTGGCTGCACCTAATAATATGATTGCCACTTCCTTAGAATTAATGAACAGATTAAAACTAAGAGCAAAATATATTGATATTGCCTCTAATGCCATTTCAAAACTATATGGATACAAATCCATGGCTAGTGAAATTGAGGAACCCTTTTCCATTATGATATTGGATATAGGGGGGCAGACCACTACTGCCACTATTTTATCGGAAACCAATATATTGTTTAGTCGTACGATTTTGTATGGCTTTGATGAGTTAAACCAAATTATAGTAAATGAATTTGGCGAAGAAGATTATGAACAAATTGAAATGTTCAAAATGAAATATGCTGCTATCCATACTGCAGAATCCGGTGGTTCAGCAGA
This sequence comes from Candidatus Epulonipiscium sp., assembly GCA_012519205.1. Lineage (NCBI taxonomy): Bacteria > Bacillati > Bacillota > Clostridia > Lachnospirales > Lachnospiraceae > Candidatus Epulonipiscium > Candidatus Epulonipiscium sp. Next base: position 11,309 of record JAAYQR010000010.1, read on the forward strand.
TTTATATGGCAACCTTATAAGTAATATCATCAAACCTGCCATAGATAATAACCTAATCCAAGAAATAAGTCGCTTTTTAGAATTCTATTATTCTAGAAGTAATGCAAGAAGGATAAAAACAATTTACTTAGTAGGTGGGGGGTCCTATTTGAAAAACCTTGATAAGTACATTGGAAAGGTATTTAATATAACTACGAAAAAAGGTGAAATACTAGAAAATATAAATGTAAAAGCTATAAAAGATAGAAAAGAAATAGAAGATGATTTTCTATACTTGGTTAATGCCATAGGATTGATTAATCGTAAGTAGATTGGGGGGAGAAGCTTGAGAGATATTAATTTAATGCCCAGGGAGTATGCCTTAATAGCAAGGAGAAAAAAGTTAAGTATGCTCTTACTTGGGCTAGGAGCTGTTTTAATTGTATTTTTGATTATAGGTATTATGACGCCTTATAATATGATTAAAGAAAGACAAAAAACTTTAGCAGAGCTAAATGCTAGAAAAAATGATGCTAAATATGAAATTATTAACGAGGTAAAACAAGAGTTAAATGACAAAAATCAGGAAAAGGATTCCATAGAAAATCTTATCAATGAAGTGGAAAGAAACTCCATTATAAGTAGAACGACTTTAGATGCTCTAATTGGCCTTCTTCCTCCAGGAATGCATATAGGGAACCTTAATGCAAATGATGATGGTAAATCCATAAAATTAGACGGAACCGCATTAAGGGTAGAAGATGTAGCAGGGTATGTGGTACAGATTAACAATTTGTCTTTTGTAAATAATGTAAGCATGAAATACACTTCAGAAACCATAAAATTAAAAGATAGTAGTAATGAAATTATGGTTGTTAAATATGAATTAAATTTGGACATAAAAGAGCAGGATGGGGGGCTGGATCGTAATGAAGTTTCTCAAGATAAGTAGGTGGGAGATTGTAATCCTTGTGGTTATCCTTATTGTAGGTAGCACAACCCTTTATTACAGATTTCTTTTATCCGATCAACTAACCCAGATTAAGCAATTAGATGAGGATATTCAGGCTGCTAATCAGGAAATCAAATTAAAAGATGCAGAATTAGAAAAGGTTGACGACATAAGAGAAGAAATAGCCCAGATAGGCATTAATATTAATCAATCGGAAATGAAGTTAATCCCATTTAAAGAAACACCCAAAAAAATGATTTTGCTTAATGATTATGTAAAACTCAATAATTTGTATTTAGAAAAGTTGGAGTTTAGCGAACCAGTAGAACAAAGCATAAAAAACAATAAAGATAAGGAATCAGAGGAAATTAATAGTCAAAAGTATTATAAAATTGGTATTAAATTAGAAATCATAGGTCAATATGAAAATTTCAAGGTCTTCCTAGAGGAAATTAAATCAACCATAAAACCTTTTAATATCGATAAGGTTGAAATATCCCCTAAAGATGATGTAGAAGAAGAGTTATACGATGTTTTTAACAAGAAGAACGGTGAATATATCTCTGCTAAAGTAGAACTAAGTACTTATGCATTATCAGGCATGGATAAACAAGAGGGTGATATACTAAATTACAACTTTATGGAATATGAATATAAATATGATAACCCATTTAAGAATATAGAATCTGCAGAGGAACAGATGGAAAAATTAATAAATCACTTAAATGATGGGATATCAAAAGATAATCCCCAAAAGGACACCGAAGATGATAGGACCACTTCTAATCCGACTATAAAAGATTTTAAAATTGCTATAAAAGATGCCTATGCCTCTGGAGATAATTTTTATATCGTAGGTCCTGGAGAATTAGGAGATTATACCATAGTACAAACAAGGACAGAAAAGCCTGTGACCTTTAATCTAACATTAAATCCTACGGGGTATTCATATGGTATAAGAGCTAAAGATCAAGAGGAAAAATTCTACCAAAAGGAAATGCCTTTAGAACAATGTAGACTCATAATAGATTCGACTGTTATGGCAATTAGGAATAACCAGGAATTAAGTAGCAGCATTTATATTACAAACAATACTGGAAAACTCCTTAATGTAGATATAAAAGGTAACTTTACTGAAAAAATATTTATTTATTCTTCCGATGGAACCTTAATAAACCCAGGAGAAACTAAGGGAAATATAGCAGTAGGAGTTCATTAATGAGATTTTTAAGGGGATAATTATATGAATAGAAAGAATCAATTCGTTTATATAGAAAAGGAAGAAGGATTTTCATATATTGAGGTTTTAATTGCCATATCCATACTAGCTATTTGTATTGTGCCCATTCTTTCCATGATATTCAATGCTGCTAAAACCACAATTTCGGGAAAGCAGTATTACGAGGCAGTAATTATGGCGCAAAACCTTAATGAAGAAGTAAAAAAGGAAATAGAAAGAAAGTTAATGAATGAAACACCCCTTGCAACAAACATAGAAGATGTGGAGCAGCTATATTCTTTCTTAGGATATGCTAATCCCAGCGATTTTGAGGCAGAATTTGGGGAAAAATCAGATGTCAGTTTACGAAAATATGATTATGAAGTATATATTAAGAAAATCGACGGAAGCACCGATAAATATAAACTTTTTCAAGATCTTGATGAAGTGTATAAATTTATCCATATCAATAATGATGGAACCATAACTGATTTGCCCGCCCCTCCGTCATTGGCTACGGAGTTAACCCTTTTAGCTACCGATTATCAGGTTTATTTTGCTACATCTCTACCAGGGGCAACTTCTGTAGTAGATACCATGGATTTTGGATATAGCGGTGGATACTGGGAAGAACCAAGTGATACAGATCATATTACAATCAAGTATGAGGCTCCACGAAGGTATGAAATATTAGTGACGGATAATCCAGGCTCAACACCCTTAGCAACTTCAGATATTATTACCCTAAATCTTGATGCTACCAAGGCAGATTCGGATCTAGCTTCTGATAAATTACGGGTAAGGCTAGAAAACAAATCTAAGGCCAATGTCCTATTATCCATTTATCGATTATCAGCTGATTTGGATAAACAAATAGAGGTTTTCCCCATACAAGACAATGTTGATGATTTAGGGGATATTTTTATAGAAAGAAAAACTAAGGTAGTTCCCCAGGGAAGTTATATAATAGGAATAAGAGTTAAGGATAGAAGAAGTTCTAAGGTGCTTAAAGAAATGATAGATATATATGCCCATGATTATAGGATTGCCACATATTAATAGTAAGGGAGGTTAGAATGATGGAGCAATTCTTAAGAAAGCTTTATAAATCCGAAAGAGGAAATGCCATGATACTAGTAATACTTCTTGTATTATGCATGATGCTTATAGGCGGAGCAGTCATGGCGGTATCTTTTTCCCATCACGAGGTAAGTCAGGCATATAAAAGGACATCTAACCTTTATTATTTGGCAGAATCAGGGGCAGAAAAATTGGTGGATAATATCAATAAGATAGTATTAAGCGATATGATTGAATTAATGAAGGAAGCTTCAGAAAAAGCAAAAGATGACGCCTTAGGGATTACGGATGTATCTAATACCGATGCATATAAGAATTTAATATATAACCAAGAAGCTGATGGCTCAAAGCCCCATGAAGGGATATATCATCTAGTCGATAATCATGGGATTTCCCCTGAGGAAGATAAATTGTATGAATACTATTTTAAAAAAGCGGTTTTCGAAAAAATACAAGCTGAAATCGATGGAGTTACTGCAGCCATTGATTTTGAATATGATATTAAGGATGAGAAGAATAAGGCAAATGTAAAAGTAAAGTTGGTTACTATATCTGATACGCCACCCTATGAATTTAGGGTAAACTCTACTGCTACCCTTTATCATCCCACGGGGGATTTATTGTCCGAGATAAAACTAGAGGGAACCGTTTCCCTTTCTGAACTTATCGATCATGAAGAAATCCTCTTAGAGGAATATAAATGGAAAGAGTTTGTACCCAATACATTTAAAACCCCTATACTTACATTTGGGGATTTGGTTGTTACCAATGGGAGTACAGTTAAAATAAAGGATGGAAGTATAAGGGTAAAAGGATATACTCCCCCATCAAAAGGGGAAAAAGGAATGACTGCCTACCCCGAATTAGAGGAATATGGTGGGGTTTATGTAACCCATGGAGGGGAATTGGAGGTAAATGGAGATGTAGTCACCCTTTCAAATCTTCATACTATAAAAAAGTCATCGGAGACTGCGACTAATAAAATCACTGTTAATGGAGATGTAATTGCAGATTCCATATCTATAGAGGATGATTATCCATATCGTCATTTAGATGGTGGTATCCCTAAGGAAAATAATATTAACTTGACCGATAGGGTAACAGGCCAAAATATAGATATCAGCGGGGATGCTTACATTGATAATGACATAGCCATTGATCGTTATGTAAAGGATAGTACCATCAATATAGGGGGCAGTGTCTATGGAATAACGGATAAGGATATTGATACTGGAGATAATCCCAATAAATCCAGTGGGATATATGCAACAGGCTCTGATTCAAAAATAGAAATTGGTCAGCATGCCTTTATACATGGGAATGCATGGATTAGCTTTGATAATGGTGAGAACTTCCACGCCCTTTATGAAAGCATAGGGGAGCCCTTTGAGCAGGTCGGCGATTTAGCAGGGTATACCCCGGGCATAGGTAATGCAAGTGGAGATGCTACTTATCTGGATACAAGAAGTATATTAATTAATCCGAGGAAAGTTATAATTGATATTGCGAATTATTTTTATGCCCCTTATAGGGTAAGTGTAACAGATAAAGGAAGTAGTAATGAAAAGATGTATGAAGGTAACCCAGCTGGGATTACTGCCTTTACTGTTGACCCAGCCATTGATGGTATTATTAATAATCATTCACAGTTTAATGAACAAAATGAAGTTCTTAGTCTATTTTACAAAGGAGACTTTGCCAGTAATTCAATAACTAAAGATAATTTAAAAGCAATAAGTTCATTAAAGGGCAGTGGAAAAGCATGGGAATCAAATATCCCAGATAACGATACCCAAACAATAGCAGATATTATATATGATGCTTCTGGGTATCTAGATAGGGGCAATCCATTTAATAGACAGTATATAAATTCGGGGATTTACTCTTCGGCAAAATATTATCGGGGAATTCAAGGATATATGTTCCTTAAAAGAGATATTTTTTATAAGGATATAAATATAGATGTCTCAGGAAATGTAGAAATTAATAATATGGATTTTAAAGGTGACATTATTTATGATGTAGTATCCGATAAAATTGCACTTTTAAATGAGGATGGTACGGACAAAGCCTGGGAAAAAGATACCCCTGTATACATTTGCAATACAGCAGAAAATGAAAATAAGAAAATCGATATAAAGGAATTCTATGACAACAACAATCCGGTAAAAACAATTATTATAGATAAGGGAAAAGGAAAGATAACCCTTTATTCTAGCGAAGCAAGTAAAAAAGAATTCTACGGAATGATTATTTCTAATGGTGGGGTGGTATTTGATGGCAGTGGAGGTAACCCCGTAAAGAAATTCACTGGGATGATTATTTCAAAAGGAAGAATCCCAATAGATCCAGTAGATAATAAACCAAAAAAGATTTATACCGAAAATTTAGCTATGGGGGATTATGCAGGGATTCTAATTAAAAATGATTTAGAAATCTACCATGACCCTGATGTACTTTTTGATATCAGATGCAAAGAGCGTCATATAAAAAGGGCTATATTAGATTATCTTGGATTAACAAATTATAAAACAAAAACCGATATTAGAGATATCCTAGGGGTTCCCAGTATTGACATAGAAAACATACAAAAGCTGGTAATAAGTCCTGATTCGGTGATAGATGTTACGGATACACAGATATATAAAGGCATTCGTTTTGAACTTAAAACTCTTAAGAAAATAGATTAGGAAATGGAGTGATACCATTGAAAAAGTTTCCACTAAAACTATTAATATGCTTCATACTAATAGGGATTTTATTAACAGGTTGCAGTCTTATAAACACTTCTACTAAAGAAGTAAACACTTTAATAGATAAAGAAGGAAAAGATAATACGAATGAAGAGGATAAGGATATCGAGGAAAATGAAGAGGAAATAGATATACTGGGGGAAGAATTATTAAGGTTTTTTAGGCAATACTACAGTGCCAACGAGGAAGGAATTATAGCCCTTAATGCCTATCCTGTTAATATAAACGATGCCTATGTGGAGTCATATGAAGATTATACGGATAACAGTCTTAAACTCCTAGAAGGTTTTATGACAGAAGGACTGGAAAAAAACTTACAAAAGCCATTCTTTAAAACAGATGTTCACTTTCCACGATTTGTTAAAGTCAATGGTAATGTGATTATTGGATATACGGATGTAAAAGATGTCCACTATAAAATTATAAAAGAAGAGGATAGAGATTTAACCATTGAAGTGGATGTGGATGTAAAGGCTGAAGTTATCACAGAAAAGAAATTTAATGAGTTGTTCGAAAGCGACAAAAAAACAAGATATTTCACAAAAAAGAATGAAAAGGCAGCAATCGAAGACTCGGATAAAGATGAAATTAAAGTAAGATGCTCCTATGTTTTAGAAATACATAAGAACAATATAGAAGAAATATCCCTTTTTACCCTAAAGGAAAAAGGTGAAGTATCAGTTCCGGAAGAAAACAGAAGAAATATTATTAATAATGATTTCCTTAAAAGGATAAACTATTTAGAGAGTGCTCCATTATCCGATGATTTATTAATAAGGGATTTCCTTTATACATTTATGAATCAGGATAAAGATGCTTATCAATATTATCAGTACGCCTTTGATGCCGATGTAGATACTTATAAGGCTATGGTCTATGATTTAGGCATTGAAAATTATCTCTTAGTTGATGAAAAGAATTATCAAAGTCAATTTCCAAATACAATCCTTCCTACAAAGGATGATATTATTTCTATTAATATGTCTAAGGAAGGGATAGACATAAATGTTCATACAGAAACCTCCAAAAAGACGAAGGTTTATATTGTTGATTTTCTTGCAGCTGCTAAACTATCAGATTATAATGCTTCTAACTTAAAATATAGGTATTATATCACCTTAGAACATGATGAAGAATTCAACACAAAAATCACAAGGATTCAATATATTTCTATGAACCCTTCATTTGATGAAACAGAAAATGAATCAGAAGAATCAGGAGAATCAGAAGCAGTAGAAGAAATTACGAACGAAGAATAAAAAATACTACAATGAATTATGCTTAGAGGTGCATCATGCTTAGACAGCTATTTCCTAAAGATTATATAAGATCCATATTTGATTTAAATATTATGGAGCTTAAAAAAAATAAAATAAGAGGATTAATTTTTGATATAGATAATACTCTAGTTCCTTTTGACGTAGCCCATCCTAATCAAAAATTAATCCGTTTTTTTGAAGAATTAAAAGAAGATGGGTTTAAAATTTGTCTGGTATCCAATAATACAAAGGAAAGGGTTATAAAATTCAATGAAGAATTAAAACTTTGTGCCATCCATAAGGCTTCAAAACCTAGGAGCAAAAGCTTTAAAAAGGCAATGGAATTAATGAAAACTAATAAGGACAATACAGTGGTTATTGGAGACCAAGTCTTCACAGATGTGTGGGGAGGAAATAGAGCAGGGCTTATGACAATCTTAGTTGCCCCCGTTAGTGAAAGGGACGAATGGATTACAAAGCTTAAACGTGGATTAGAACGTTCTATCATTAGAATATACGAAGGGCAAAGAGGGAAATAACCATGAATTTAATTGATACAGTAAATGGAAAAACAAAAGTATATGGCTTAATGGGTCATCCTATTGCCCACACCCTATCTCCCTCTATTCATAATAGCCTAGCTAAGATTCTTAACCATGATTTAATCTATGTACCCTTTGATGTTTCCACAAATGGTCTTAAGGAAGCCTTAAATGGTTCTTATGAATTGGGTATTCAGGGATTAAATGTAACCATCCCCCACAAAGAAAAAATAATCCCCCACCTTCTTGAAGTTGAGGGCTATGGAAATCAAATAGGAGCAGTCAATACCTTAAAAAGAAGTGAGGGGGGGTATATCGGGTATAATACAGATGCAGAAGGTCTTCTTCTTTCCTTAATAGAAGAGGGAATCACAATAAAAGATAAAAAAGTTCTTATTATCGGGGCAGGAGGAGCTGCAAGAGCTGCAGCTATGATGGCTGCAAAAGAGAACCCTAAAAAACTGATATTGACCAACCGAACTTTAAGTCGTTGCGAAGAATTGATTGAAGGGGTTTTATCCTTTTATGATGTACCAGCCCAAATGGTATCCCTAGAAACTGCAAATAACCAAATAGAAGCAGATGTATGTATTCAAACCACATCCGTAGGTATGTACCCCAATCAAGAAGAATCCCCCATATATAAGGATGAGTTTTTTAAAAGAATCAGTGCAGCAGTAGACTTGATTTATAACCCTTGGGAAACTATATTTATTAAAAAGGCAAGAGATGCAGGATGTAGGACTATGAATGGTTTTGGAATGCTTTTTTATCAGGCTATCAGGGCTTACGAGATTTGGAATGAAATAAGTATCCCAAAAGATAAACTAGAAAGTTTATTTGCAATATTAAAAGATAAGTTAAACCCCTAGTATTCTGCTTTCCTGAGGAAGGAAGGAACTTTTTGAAAAAGGAAAATGGATTCACTCTTATGGAGCTTATTATTGCTGTAAGTATTATTTCATTTCTTACTGCCATAATATTACCCTCCTTTAGCATACTTGAAAGGGCAGAACTTAAAAAAGCCGCATCGGAACTCAAAATGACTATAATATATGCTCAAAATAAATCAATTAAGGAATCAAAAAGACATTATGTTAAATTTTTTAAGGAGCAGAATGTTTATATTGTAGGCCATGAAATATTTAAGCCCCTTGATAAAAAAATAAACTTAAGTGACAATATTGAAATCGGACAGATGGTATTTAATACCCCTAATAAAATACAATTTACAACCCGGGGAACCTCTGGTTCTAGCGGCACTATTTATTTGCAGTCTAAGAACTTTAAGTTGAAGCTTACAGTGGTACCGGGAACAGGCAGGGTAAAAATATATGCCATAGAAAAAAGATAATTATAAAGAAAAATATGAGGAGGGATTTCTTTGTTAGAAATCAAAAATTACATGGAGGACTTAGTATTTTCGCAACTAAATGGAGTAATTAAAGATGTTCAGGTCTGTGACTGTGAAAAATGCAGAATGGATGTCGCTGCGATTGCCCTTAATTCGCTAAAACCCCATTATATCGTTACCCCTAAAGGAAGGCTTTACACTAAGCTAAATACCCTAGAGCAACAATTCGATGTAGATGTCTTAGCGGCTATAATAAAAGCGGCGATTTTAGTGAAAAGAAATCCCCTACATTCCCAGGATGAATAAGTCTAATATTGTACTAATGGGCTTTATGGGTTGTGGCAAATCAACCATAGGAAAACTTATTTCACAAAAAATCCAATCCGAATTTGTAGACACGGATTTTCTAATCGAAAAAAAGATAGGAATTTCTATATCGAGTTTTTTTGAAAAATACGGGGAAAATAGTTTTAGACAAATAGAAGAAGAAATAATATCTGAAATTGCCCAGGGGAAAAATCAGGTTATTGCCACTGGGGGAGGAATCATAAAAAATTTCAATAATATCTCTAATCTTAGGGCTAATGGAATAATCGTTTACTTAAATGCTTCTCCTTCTCATATTTTTCAAAATTTAAAAGGTGATACCACAAGGCCACTTTTAAATACAAAAGATAAACTAGAAACCATCAATGCTTTACTAAATGAAAGAAAACCCTTATATGAAAGGTATGCTGATATTATAGTAAATGTTAATCATCAATTGATACAGGATATTGTAACTACTATTTTAAGGCATATAGGGGAGGATAAATATGAAAAAAATTCTTGTGATTCATGGACCTAATATAAACTTTTTGGGTATTCGAGAAAAGGGGGTTTACGGAGAGTTAACCTTCGAATTTTTAAATAAGGTATTGGATAAGACTGCAAAAGAAAAGGGATTTCTTATAGAAACCTTCCAATCAAATTCGGAAGGTGCCCTTATTGATAGATTGCAGCAGGCATATTTTGATAAGGTTGATGGTATTGTTATTAATCCCGGTGCATACACCCATTATAGCTATGCTCTTAGGGATGCCATAGCATCGATTCAAATTCCTACGGTAGAAGTACATCTTTCTAATATCCACCAAAGAGAAGACTTTCGCCACCAATCCGTTACTGCTGCAGCATGCATTGGTCAAATTGCAGGTTTTGGCATTAACAGTTATGTTCTTGGAATCCATAGCCTTTGGGAGAAACTTAATAAATAATAGACATCTAAGGAGAGTTTTCATGAATGAAAGAGTGCAAAAAATAAGAGAAAGCATAATAGAGTTTGGGCTGGATGGAATTTTAATTCAAAATCCAGTTAACAGAAGATATTTAAGCGGATTTAGCGGCTCCGCAGGAGTTTTGTATATATCTAAAGAGTCCTCTGTACTGCTTACAGATTTTAGATATATAGAACAAGCCAAAAAGCAAGCCCCCAATTTTAAAATTATAAACCACACCACCCATGGATTTTATAAAGAAATCAATGATTTAATTAAGAAAGAAAATATAAATTTTTTAGGTTTTGAAGCCCATACCATTTCGTATAAGGAGTATGTAGAGTATACCAAGTCCTTAACCGCTGCCATGAAACCTACCTATCATTTGATAGAAAGTTTAAGAATGATAAAGGATGAAACAGAAATAAGCGCTATAAGACAGGCAGCTCATATAGCAGACAAAGCCTTTAGTCACATCCTTTCGTATTTAAGGATTGGGGCAGTTGAAAGGGATATTGCCTTAGAATTAGAATATTTTATGAAAAAGAATGGAGCTTCTGACTTATCCTTTGCTACCATTGTAGCTTCCGGGGCTTTTTCATCCATTCCCCATGCGGTACCTACGGATAAAAAGCTAGAAAATGGGGACTTTCTTGTAATGGATTTTGGGTGCATTTATAAAGGCTATTGTTGCGATATGACTAGGACAGTGGTTATTGGGAAAGCTACAGATAAACATAAGGAAATCTACAATACGGTTTTAACAGCGCAAAAACTGGCCCTAGAAGGGATTAAGCCCTTAAAGACCGGCAAAGAAATGGATAAGATTGCAAGAGAATATATAAAAAGCAGGGGATACGGGGAATATTTTGGTCATGGACTTGGCCATTGTGTTGGAATGGAAGTACACGAAAACCCAAGACTTTCCATAAATGAAGAGGCTAAATTCTACCCTGGAATGATAGTCACCGTAGAACCGGGGATATATATTCCTGGCTTTGGTGGAGTGCGTATCGAAGATTTAGTGGTAATTACAGAGGATGGAATAGACAACCTTACCATATCCCATAAAGAACTCATAGAAATATAATATAAAATAAAAATTAGAATCCATAAAAATAATTGAAAAAAGTCGTATTTTAGTTTACACTATACAAGATATATTACGAATTCTTTAGTAACATTATAAGGAGGAAGATGATGATTTCAGCGGGAGATTTTAGAAATGGTTTGACCATTGAATTTGAAGGTGAACTTTATGTAGTTATTGAGTTTCAACATGTAAAACCAGGAAAAGGTGCGGCTTTTGTAAGAACTAAATTAAGAAATTTAAAATCCGGTGGAGTGACAGAAAAAACTTTCCGTCCAACTGAAAAGGTTCCAAGGGCTCATATTGAAAGAAAAGATATGCAATATTTATACAATGATGGTGAATTATATCATTTCATGGACGTTGAGTCCTATGATCAAATTGCCTTAGAAAAAGATCAACTGGGGGATTCCCTAGAATTCGTAAAGGAAAATGAAATGATAAAAATCCTCTCTCATAAAGGAGTAGTATTCGGTGTAGAGCCACCTTTATTTGTAGAATTGGAAATAACAGAAACAGAACCGGGATTCAAAGGAGATACAGCAACAGGGGCAACCAAACCTGCCATTGTAGAAACAGGGGCAACGGTATATGTACCCCTATTTATAGAAATCGGTTCAAAAATTAAAATAGACACCCGTACCGGTGAATATCTTGGAAGAGTTTAGTTAATGCTATAATGGAGATGCTGTAAATAAGGAGGACTTGCCATGAAAACATTAAGTGAAAGGGTTTCATACCTAAGGGGATTAGCTGATGGGCTGGAATTAGATACTTCAAGTAAACAGAATCGATTGCTTACTGTTATGATTGACATTTTAGAAGATATGGCATATTCCATTGAGGATGTACAGGATATTGCGGAGGAATTGTACGAGGAGTATGATATTAACTACTCCGATGACTACCGATATCAATGTCCGAATTGTGGAGAATTAATTGATATCGAAGAGGCTGCGATTGAAAGTAAAGAGCAGGTCCTTTGTCCAGAATGCAACAAACCTATTAAGGTTGCAATTGATTTCGATGAGGACCTTGAATAACCAAATAAAAAGAGGATCCTAAAGACTGTTTAGTCTTTAGGATCCTCTTTTTATTTGTCATAATCGTGGACATCCTTTCATAAACTTATAAAGAATATGGAAATACTTTTATTTTATAAATTTTGAAAGGGGATACCAATGAAAACAAAGGAAATTATTTTATCAGCCTTAGGTGCTAGAATAAAAAATCTCTTTCACAAGCTACCAGAAGATGAATTTGAAAGGTTGCAAGAAATACGGCTTAGGGTTAATCAACCAATAATTATCGTAGGGGATTCTAGGGCTATATTTATGAAAAACGATGGGAACTTCACAAAAAATATTGAACAAGCCTTTAGGGTCACCCAAAAAGATTTAGTAGATACCCTTCAAATGATGAGTGACTATTCTCTCTATGCCTTTGAAGAGGAGATAAAAAATGGTTATATCACCCTTCAAGGGGGGCATCGGGTAGGGGTTGCCGGTAAAGTGGTTATGGATAAAGGTCAGATAAAAACCATTAGATATATAGGGGGAATGAATATAAGAATTTCTCACGAAATTATTGGATGTTCGAATAAAGTGATTCCCTTCTTAATTGATAAAAAAAGCATTTACCATACCTTGATTATTTCCCCACCTAAATGTGGCAAGACGACCATTCTTAGGGATCTAATTCGTCAGCTAAGCAATGGAATACCCAATAAATTTCCGGGAATTACAATAGGAGTGGTGGATGAAAGGTCGGAGATAGGCGGGTCTTATCTGGGGGTAGCCCAAAACGATGTAGGCATTAGGACAGATATATTAGATTGCTGTCCAAAGACGGAAGGGATGAGAATGCTCCTTCGTTCCATGTCCCCAGAAGTTATTGCAGTAGATGAAATCGGTAAAATAGAAGATATTTATGCCATAGAAGATGTGATGAATGCAGGAGTTAAACTTATTTGTACGGTGCATGGCAGTTCCCTATTAGATATTCAAAGAAAACCCGTTTTAAAAGAACTAATTGAAAAAAAGATATTTGAAAGAATAATATTATTAAGTCATAAGAAAGGTCCGGGAACTATAGAAGAGGTTATAGATGCTATCAATACTAACCCACTATGGGGGGAGAGGACCTGAATATGATTATAAAGTTAATAGGATCAATATGTCTTGTATCCGGAACAGCCTTCATAGGATTTTTCCTTGATAGATTAGAAGTCTATCGGATGATGGACTTGCAAGCAATTAAGAAGGCATTGATTTTCCTAAGGGGGGAAATAGATTATATGATTACTCCCCTTCCTCTGGCTATGGAACAGGTTTCTAGTTTAATAGATCCAAGGATAGGTGAAATTTTTGCTCATACAGGGGAAAGTATGAAAAATAAAATAGGATGTAGTGCCAAAAAGCTTTGGGAAGATGCCATAGAATTTAATATCAATAATACATATCTTACAAAATCGGATAAGAACATATTACTCTCCTTAGGAGATGCCCTAGGTTATTTAGATAAAGAAATGCAGAAAAACAATATAGAATTAATTCTTTTATATCTAGGGGATGAAATGAAAAAGTTAGAAATACATCATCAAAAGAACGGAAGATTGTACAAGAGTTTAGGAATTTTAGGTGGATTATTAATTGCTATATTATTGTATTAGGTAGGGGGGGAAGGGTATGGATATTACGATAGTATTCAAAATTGCTGCCGTTGGAATTTTGGTTTCTGTATTGAATCAAGTTCTTACCCGTTCGGGGAGGGAAGAACAGGCAATGCTTACAACTCTAGCAGGGCTTATAGTGGTATTATTTTGGATTATTCAGCATATAAGTGATTTATTTAAAACAGTACAAACCTTGTTCCAGCTATAGGGGATGTTGTTATGGAAATGAGCCAAATTGTAATTATCGGGATAATATCGGTTATTTTATCGCTTATGTTTAGGGGACATCATGATGAATGGAGAATGTATATAAGGATTGCAGGGGGAATCATAATCTTTTTTGCCATTGCTCAGAAACTAGGGGTGGTCTTGGAACTGGTTAAAAAAATGAGCGAGAAGATAGATGTGGATTTAATATATATTGGTATTGTTTTTAAGATACTGGGGATTTCCTATATGTCTGAGTTTGGAGCCCAGCTTTGCAAAGATGCAGGGGAATCCTCCATTGCCTCAAAAATAGAATTTGCAGGAAAAGTACTTATTGTTACAATTTCCGCCCCGGTTATGCTTGCCCTAATAGATATAATAGCAGGAATAATTCCATAGGAGTTGTGAATATGAAGAAAATACAAAAGATAGTTATTGTCCTTTTTCTTTGGTTAGTAATGCCACAGAAAGTTTATGGTGAACCTTTGGATAATATTTGGACAAACCAATTAGATACCATGGATTTTTCTTCGATTAACCAGACCGTCACCCATATAAAAAGTCAAACAGATAATCCGTATCTTAGGGAGTTTAATTTTAAAGAGACAATGACAAAGGCCATTAAGGGACAACTGGACTTATCTATCACCGGAATTTTTAAGGGGATTTTAAATGTACTTTTTTATGAGATAAGAGGATTTTCGGGGCTTATAGGGAAATTATTGGTCATTTCAATGTTATGTGCACTTTTAAGTAATCTAGGGGAATCCTTTCAAAGCAAGTCAACTTCTCAGGTGGGATTTTATACCTGTTATATAGTTCTAATCATTATTCTTTTACAGTCTTTTCAAATAGCTATAGAAGTTGCCAGTAGAACTGTTGAAAGTATGGTTCTTATTATGCAATCTGTACTTCCCATGCTACTTACCTTAATGATTACCTCGGGGGCTGTGGCATCAGGCAGAATTTTTGAACCTATTGTCGTGTTTTCCGTACAAATTATTGCAATGTTTATAAAAAGTATTTTACTTCCGATTATTTTCCTAACTGCTATTTTAGCCATAGTTAACTCCCTTTCAGATAAGGGAGTACTAAGAAAAATGATAGAATTATTGAATCAAATCACTGATTGGACTCTAAAGGGAATTTCCTTGTTGTTTGTGGGGATTATGGGATTTCATGGACTGACTGCTCCAATTTTAGACGGGGTTATGAATCGGGCAGCTAAAAGTGCAGTAGGGGTGGTTCCTGTGGTAGGTGAAGCCCTAAGTGGAGCCGTTGATATAGTAATGAACTGCTCCCTGCTTATTAAAAACGCAATTGGGGCAGGAGCTATCGTCCTTCTTTGCATTTATTGCTTCATACCAATTATTAAGATGTTAGCATTTTTATTTGTATATAAATTATTAGCAGCTCTCATAGAGCCCATATCAGATAAAAGAATAATAAACTGCATTTCAGATATGGGTGACAGTGCTACACGATTATTTGGTGTCTTGGTAACAGTTAGTTTTTTATTTATTGTTACCATCACAATATTAGTAGGCATAGGAAGTATGGCTGCTATGATGAGGTGAGGTGAAAAAATGATAACTCTTTTTGGAAGTTGGATGAAAAATATAGCTCTTTTTGTGATTCTTTCATCCTTTGTTGAAATGCTTATGCCGGAAAAGAATTATAAAAAATATATCCACATGATGCAGGGCCTAATTTTAATACTCATCATAATTAAGCCTATTACAGGACTTTTCTTCAGTAATCAAAAATTAGAAGATCTAATTGAGTTAAATCAATTAGAAATGGAAAGGAGGGATATCCTCACACAAGGCAGCATGATAGCTACACAACAGGATGCTCTTATTATAGAGACGTATAAAGGAAAGATTTCGGAGCAAATAGCAAAGTTAATAGAAAATAATAGTGATTATAAAGCAAAAAACATAGAGGTCTTTGTGAGTGAAGACAGAGATGATGAAGATTATGGGAATATTAAGGAGATTCGATTGACAATAGATAATAAAAATACCAATTCCAAAAATAAAAGAATAAAACCTATTAATCCAGTAAAAATTAATACAAAAAAAGAAAATAAGGAGAACACAAAATCATCTCTAGAAGATACCCAATTAGAAAAAAATATAAAAAATTTGATAATTAACTTCTATAATTTGTCCAGTGATAATATACATATTACTGTACAAAAGAAATCCTAGGGGTGAAAACATGAAAAGGATAAAAGAGTGGTTTGAATCACTACGAAAAGAAAATAAGAAGTTATTGTCAAATGTCTTATTTCTAATTGGAATAGGAACACTATTAATTGTTTTAGGGGATACGGTCTTTGTTGGTATTCCCCAAAGTCTATCAAAAAAACAAGATAAATACATAGCTATAGAAGAAGAACCGAAAGAAATGAATATGTGTTTTGAGTCACAAATGGAGGAAAGGATAGAAGAAATATTTTCAAAAATGGAGGGGGCAGGCAAGGTTAAGGTAATGATAACAGTTTCTTATGGGAAAGAATCCTTTTTTGCTGAAGACGTTTCTTCTACCTATTCCTATACAATGGAGGAGGATACCGAAGGTGGTCAAAGAGAAATAAAAAATGAGGATGTACAAAGCAAAATAGTTATGCAAAACACAGGTTCGGGAAGCACTGAACCCGTAATATTAAAAGAAAAACATCCGATAGTAGAAGGAATAGTAATTATAGCAGAAGGGGGGGAAAATCCAATAATAAAAGAAAAATTGACAGCAGCTTCACAAGCATTGCTGGGGGTTCCTGCCCACAAAGTACAGGTATTTAAAATGAATAATAAGTAAGGGGGATTAAAATATGTTTGTATTTAAAAGAAATCAAATTATTGTTACAGCCCTAGTAGTCATGATTGCAATTGCAGGATATTTAAATTATACAGATCGTCATCAAGCAGATGATGCAGGGATTGTTTATAATGATGAAATGGATATATCAGGTATTATTCCCGATGATGCTTTAATCATGGAAACCATGGAAAATGGCGAATTGTCAGAAGGGATTATTGGTGAAGCTTTAACCAATGATCCAGAACTCTTAGCCTTTGAGGATTTCGACGAAATAGAAGTAGGCGAAGGATTAGATACGATCAATATGGATGTAAATAGCCTTGAACTTGCTGAGGGTGAAGAAACTGTAAATCCTGTAAATAGTGAAGACCCAGGGGAAGCGGTATTTGTTAATAGCAATCTTGACACCCCTTATTTTGCAGAGGTTAAATTAGAAAGAGAACAGGCAAGGGCAAAGCAAAGAGAAATTTTATCAGAAATTCTAAACAATAAAAGCGTTAATAAAGACCATAAATCTGATGCAGCTGAGCAAATGTTAAGTATCCAAAAACGAATAGAAAAAGAATCATCTACAGAAGCTATGATAGAGGCTAAAGGTTTTAAAGAAGTATATGTTAGGATTAATGATGATGGAGTTGAGGTAGTAGTCAGCAAAGAAAAATTAAGCGAAAAGGAACTTGCCCAAATAGAAAAAATAGTGAGGGGAACGACAGGTTTTGAAGTTGATAAGATTCAAATTATTCCACTAAAACCACGATAAAACTGATTTGCAAATGGGGATAAATCTGCTATAATAGTCTTATAGTAAAATTCACCAATTGCAAATGAAAGCCTTATGAGGAGGAAGTAAAATGGACGAAAGAAATGTATCTTCAATGGATAATATAAACCAAATAGGTCAGATACAGATTGCAGATGAAGTCGTTGCGATTATTGCAGGACTTGCTGCAACAGAAGTCGAAGGGGTAGCGGGAATGTCCGGAAATTTTACCGGGGGTATAGCAGAAGTCTTGGGAAAGAAGAACTTATCAAAAGGGGTAAAAGTAGAAGTAGGGGAAAGAGAAGTTTCTATTGATTTATCCCTTGTAATAGAATTTGGATTTAAGATTCCCGAAGTGGCATTAGCTGTTCAAAAGAAAGTAAAAGCTGCTATTGAAACAATGACTGGATTATCAGTTATAGAAATTAATCTCCATGTTACGGGGGTTTATTTTGATAAAAACAAGACCAGTGGTAAAGATGGGGAAAATGAATTTTTTGAATAAAAGAAGGATAAATTAACCCTTAAATATAGTGTTATATTTAAGGGTTAATTTAAGTGTATTTGATAAACTAAGGAGGAACAAGATGAGCCGCCGTAGAATGAGAGAGCATATATTTACCCTGTTATTTCAAAGGGAATTTGCACAGTCTGATGAAATCGAGGAAAGAATCCAGTTGTATTTTGAACAAAACCCCCAAATAAAAGACAGGCAAAAAGAATATATTTTAGAAGAAATCCAAGGGATGAATGAGAAACTAGATAAAATAGACAAAATCCTATCGAAACATTCCAAAGGATGGGCCATTGAAAGAATGTCTAAAGTTGATTTATCCATCCTTAGGGTTGCGATATATGAAATGTACTATAGGGAAGATATACCAAAGAGTGTGGCAATTAACGAAGCCGTTGAATTGGCTAAAAAATATAGTAGCGATCAGGCACCTTCCTTTATTAATGGCATTCTAGGGAACATAGCAAGTTCGATGGAAGAAGATGCTTATGACGAATAAAAAGATATTTAGTGTTTCTCATATTAACAGCTATATTAAATCTTTAATAGACATGGATTATATTTTAAATAATATCGCAGTACAGGGGGAAATTTCTAATTTTAAAAAACATACCTCGGGGCATATGTATTTTACCCTAAAGGATAAGAATAGTTCGATTTCTTGTATCATGTTTAGAAGCAGTGCATCCACCCTTCAATTTGAGCCTGAGAATGGTATTGGTGTAATCATTAGGGGCTCAATTTCTGTATATGAGAAGACAGGGCAATACCAAATCTATGTAAATAAAATGGAGAAAGAGGGAAGGGGTGCACTGTATGAAGCTTATGAAAATCTTAAAAATAAGCTTCAAAAAGAAGGATTATTTGGTGATGAAAATAAAAAGCCCTTGCCTAATTTTCCTAAAAGTATAGGTATCATCACATCCCCTACCGGTGCTGCCCTTAGGGATATTATACAGGTTTCAAAAAGAAGGAATCCTAATATACCACTTATTATTTATCCTGTATTAGTTCAGGGCATAGAAGCCCCTAAAAGCATATGGGATGGCATACATGCAATGAATGAATATGCCAAGGTAGATGTGATTATCTTAGGCAGAGGAGGGGGTTCCATAGAAGATCTTTGGGCTTTTAACGATGAGGCGGTGGCTAGAGCAATATCTAACTCTAAAATTCCCATAATTTCTGCGGTAGGTCATGAAATAGACTTTACCATAGCCGATTTTGCAGCAGATTTAAGAGCGCCAACTCCATCGGCAGCAGCGGAATTAGCAGTTCCATTACTTAGTGAATTTCAATTAAAGGTTGAAAGTTCTAACAAATCTCTAACAGCTTTGATAAAAGAGAAAATTAATTTAGGAACCCATAGATTGATTCATATACAAAAGCGCACTCCTTTTAAGAGACCCTTAGAAATCATCTATAAAAATCAGCAGAGCTTAGATAGCCTAGAAAAGCTTCTTATAAAACAGATACAATATAAGCTTGATAAAAATAAGTCCCATCTTTCCAATGCCATGAAAACCTTAGAGGCCCTATCCCCCTTAAACATACTGCTGCGAGGCTACTCCATAACAACAGATGATAAGGGATGTAACATATCTTCCATAAAAGATGTAAAAATTAGCGATACCTTAAACATCTATGTAAAAGACGGCTTTATTAAATCCTGTGTAAAAGCAATAAAAAATAAAGAGGAGGGGCTAAATGGCTAAGAAAAAATCCTTTACCTTTGAAGAAAGTTTAAATAGATTAGAAGAAATAGTTGAATTGTTAGAACAGGGTGATATATCCTTAGAAGAATCTTTAGATTATTATAAAGAAGGTATAGAATTGTCAGTTTTTTGTTCAAAACAGTTGGAAGAAGCAGAAAAACAGGTTATAATATTACAGAAAAACGCAGAAGGCAAATTTATAGAAAAGCCATTTGAAATGACGGAGGAAGACAATGAATTATAAAGGGGAACTGCAACAAAAGATAATTCTTATTAATAATTATCTGGACAAGCTCATTTCGGCAAATAAAAATACCCCTGCAAAGATCATCTACGAGTCTATGAATTATAGTATTTTTGCAGGAGGTAAAAGACTTAGACCTGTATTAATGCTATCAGCCTTTGAGGCGGTGGGGGGAAAGGGTCAAATAGTATATCCTTTTGCTTGTGCTTTAGAAATGATTCATACTTATTCCCTTATTCATGATGACCTTCCTGATATGGATAATGATGATTTTAGAAGGGGTAAACTCACTAATCATAAGGTTTATGGGGAAGGTCTAGCAATTCTTGCCGGAGATGCCCTTTTAAACTTGGCTTTTGAAACCATGATTAAGGCAACTAGAGAAAATTTTTCTAAGGAAGCCCTAGATGCAATGGACGTTATAGCCTCTGCTGCCGGAGCAAGGGGAATGATAGGGGGACAGGTTGTTGATTTGATTTCTGAAAATCAGGAAATTAATATGGACAATCTTAATTACATACATAAAAATAAGACTACTGCAATCATACAAGCTGCTCTAAAAGCAGGGGGAATATTAGGAAAAGGAAGTAAAAAAGAAATAAAATACCTAGAGGAGTTCGGATACTGTATAGGTATGGCATTTCAAATACAAGATGATATTTTAGATATTTGTGGTAATGAAGAAGAACTAGGAAAGCCTATTAAAAGTGACGAAAAAAACAAAAAAGCGACTTATGTTTCTATAAAGGGTTTGGATGAATCCAAAAAACATGTTGAAGCACTTTCTCAAGAGGGATTGGTTAAGTTAGAAGATTTCAAAGAAAAAGGACAATTTTTATCATGGTTATCCCAGCATTTAATGTCGCGAACTTATTGAGGAGGACATATTTTGCAAACAGTCGAAACAATAATTCAAAATGAAATAATAAGAGCTTCGGTTTTAGCATGTTTTATAGCACAAGTATTAAAAATGATTTTAGTATTACTCCAAAGTAAAAAAATAGACTTTTCTAGGCTTGTTGGTTCAGGTGGAATGCCTAGTTCCCACTCTGCATTCGTCATGGCAATGTGCGTGGCAGTAGGACGAAAAGTAGGTTATGATTCAGCTCTATTTGGAGTATCACTTGTAATTGGACTTATTGTAATGTATGATGCTGCAGGAGTGAGAAGGGCAGCTGGCAAACAAGCTGCTGTCTTAAATAAAATAATAAGAGAAATAGAAAATGATGATTTTCATTTTGAAGAAAGACTTAAAGAGCTTTTAGGCCATACCCCTGTTGAAGTTCTAGCAGGAGCTGTCTTAGGAATTTTTATTGCATTAAGCTGTATATGAACAAGGGCGAACAAGGTTCGCCCTTGTTCATAATAAAGGAAAATCCTCGAACCTCTTGAAAAAAACCATCAGATAAGGGTAAAATAATGAATAATAAACTGAAAGGAAGAAGGGATTAATCTGAAAAAGCTTATGGATACTATTTATTCACCGCAAGATCTTAAAAAGATAAATATAGATAGACTTGATATTGTCGCAAGAGAAATAAGGAACTTTTTATTAAATACTATTTGTCAAACTGGGGGGCACCTAGCTTCTAATCTAGGCGTAGTTGAGTTAAGTTTAGCCCTCCATTATTGTTTTAATTCTCCAGAAGATAAGATAATCTGGGATGTGGGCCATCAAAGTTATGTACACAAAATTATTACAGGAAGAAAAGATATGTTCCCTACATTAAAAAAAATGGATGGAATGAGTGGTTTTCCAAAAAGGAAAGAAAGCGTTCACGATACATTTGAGACGGGTCATAGCTCTACCTCTATTTCTGCCGCTTTGGGTATGGCAGCAGCAAGGGATATACAAAAAGAAAATTTTTCTGTGATAGCAGTAATAGGCGATGGCTCTTTAACCGGGGGAATGGCTTTTGAAGCTTTAAACAATGCAGGGAGATTTAATAGCAATGTGATTGTTATACTAAATGATAATCAGATGTCTATTTCCCCTAATGTAGGGGGATTGTCTAAGTATCTCAACAATATTCGTACAGAGCCTGTATATTTAGAAGTAAAGGAAGATATAGATCAGATTCTTAAAAAAATCCCCGGTATAGGAAAGAGTATTGCAAAAACAGTCAAAAGGACAAAAGAAGGTATAAGATACTTACTGGTTCCCGGAACACTTTTTGAGGAGCTGGGATTTACCTATGTGGGGCCAATAGATGGCCACGATATCAAATCATTGATAACCGTATTTAAAAAGGTCAAAAAAATGAAGGGACCTATTTTACTTCATGTTAAGACGATTAAAGGAAAGGGTTACAAATATGCGGAAAAACTTCCTTGCGAGTACCATGGGGTAGGACCTTTTGATATAAATACTGGGGCAGTTGCAAAAAAGGATAATAAAACCTCATATTCCGATGTCTTTGGAAATACCTTAGTTAAAATAGCATCTGAAAATAAAGATATTATTGCCATTACCGCCGCCATGCCCGATGGTACGGGATTGCAAAACTTTGCTAAGAAATTCCCTGAAAGATTTTTTGATGTAGGAATTGCGGAACAGCATGCAGTAACCTTTGCGGCAGGGATGGCAGCTTCAGGATTCCGTCCGGTTTTTGCAGTGTATTCTTCATTCCTTCAAAGGGCATATGATCAGATTTTACATGATGTCTGTATTCAGAAATTACCGGTGGTTTTTGCCATTGATAGAGCAGGGATTGTTGGACCTGATGGGGAAACCCATCAGGGGATATTTGATTTATCGTTCTTATCCCATATTCCCAATATGACGGTTATGGCCCCTAGGGACAAAACGGATTTTGAGGAAATGCTAAAATATGCTTTTACCCTCGATGGTCCTGTGGCCATCCGATATCCCAAGGGATATGCCCCTGATTTATTTCCATTTATTAAAATTCCAATAGAATATAAGAAATCAGAAATTATTCATAAAGGCAGCTTAGGAGCGATACTTGCTGTAGGAAAAATGATGGAGTTTGCAAAAACTATAATAGAAACCCTAAAAGAAAGAGGAATAGAACTTACTTTAATCAATCCACGATTTATCAATCCAATTGACGAAGTAACCTTACTTAATCTTTGTAAGGAACATAAAATTATATTTACTATGGAAGATAATGTAATCTCAGGGGGGTTTGGTTCTAAGGTGTTGGAAGTTATTGCAAAAAATAATATCCACAATGTCATCGTGAAAACCTTTGCTTTTCCCAATGAGTTTATAGGGCATGGAAGTTGTGAACAATTATATAAAAAGTATAATCTAGATGCCCAGAGCATGCTTAAAACAATAGAACAATCCATTACTTCGCTAGAGGGTGAAATTAAAAATGACTAAGAAAGAAAGATTGGACGTACTTCTTGTGAAAAGAGGTTTATTTGATTCTAGGGAAAAGGCAAAAACAAGTATTATGGCAGGTCTTATATTTGTTAATGGTATAAAGGAAGATAAAGTAGGGGTAAAGGTAGATGAGGATTCAGAACTTCATGTAAAGAAAAGAATGAAATATGTAAGCCGCGGAGGCTATAAATTAGAAAAGGCCATAGATATTTTTAAAATAGACTTAAAAGGCAAAATTACTCTAGATGTAGGCGCCTCTACCGGGGGATTTACAGATTGTATGCTTCAAAATGGAGCAAAAAAGGTCTATGCTATAGATGTTGGATATGGGCAATTTGCATGGAAATTAAGGCAGGATGAAAGAGTAGTCTGCATGGAAAAAACTAATATTAGGTATGTAGAAAAGGAACAAATAGAGGATTTGGGTGATTTTGCTTCCATTGATGTTTCATTTATATCCCTTACCAAGGTCTTAAATCCTGTTAAAGGTTTATTAAAAAACAAGGGAGAAATGGTATGCTTGATTAAGCCTCAATTTGAAGCAGGAAGAGAAAAAGTAGGTAAAAAAGGGGTTGTTAGGGATTTAAAGACTCATATAGAGGTTATACAAAAGGTAATTGATTATTCCCAAGAGCAAAACTTATCCTTACAAAATTTAACCTATTCTCCTATTAAGGGGCCGGAAGGAAATATAGAATATCTAGCCCATTTTACGAAGAATGATTCGCCTAAAACAGATTTAAAAAAAGAAGAGCTGATAAAAAATATTGTAGCTTATGCCCATAATGAATTAAGTTAAATGGGGGGATAAAATGAAAAAAATAGGTCTAATTCCCAATGTTCAAAAGGATATTGGTTTAAAGGATACAATTATGATAATGGATTGCCTCATAAAAAAGAATCGACAGATATATATACCTAGCGCCCTTTCAGAGGTCTTAAATACTCCCCAATTTGAAAAACCAGAAGATGAATTGTATAAAGATTCTGATTTCATTATTGTGTTGGGAGGAGATGGGACACTTCTTGGGGCAGCAAGGAAAGCAGCAATTTATAATACACCGATTTTGGGCATTAATTTGGGGACCTTGGGTTTTTTAGCAGAAGTTGAAAAAAAATCATCTATTTTAGCCCTTCAAAGGGTTTTGGATGGTGATTATTCAATTGAAAAAAGGATGATGCTAGAAGCAGCGGTGGATATACAAGATAGTGACAATAATAAATTAATTTGTCTAAATGATATAGGTATTACTAGGGGTTCCTTATCTAGAATCATTGATTTAAGCATATACATTAACGATAAATTTGTAGATGATTATCCCGCAGACGGGGTAATTATTGCTACTCCCACAGGTTCAACTGCCTATAACTTATCTGCCGGGGGACCGATTCTTGATCCTAAGACAAATATGATAGTGATAACCCCTATTTGCCCCCACAGTTTATATGCTAGGTCTATTGTCGTATCCGGCGAAGACGAAATAAAAATTCAACTGGGAAATAGTTCTTGTAGCGATGTCATCTTAACCATAGATGGGCAACTGGGATATCAACTTAAAAGTAATGATACCATAAAAGTGAAAAAATCCGACTATATAACCAGCCTCATTAAAACCTCCGATAATAGTTTTTACGACATATTAAGAAAAAAAATTGTTGGAATAGGAAAGTGAGATAGAAATATGAAGGTAAAACGTTTATCAAAGATTCTCGAACTAATTAATACTCATAATATTGAAACCCAGGAAGAATTGGCAGAAAGGTTAGAGAATGCTGGATTTAAAGTTACCCAAGCAACGATTTCACGGGATATAAGGGAATTAAAACTAACCAAGGTACCCACAAATCACGGTACCCATAAATACTCCATTATTGCTCAAAATGAACAACTTGTAACCGATAAATTTATCCGGGTGTTTAGGGATGGGTTTGTAAGCATGGATAGGGCACAAAACATTCTAGTGATTAGGACGCTTACAGGAATGGCTATGGCAGTAGCTGCCGCCATGGATGCTTTTCATTATCAAGAGATTGTAGGTACTATTGCAGGGGATGACACTATTTTTTGTGCCGTAAGATCTGAAGAAGAAACTATAAAGTTAATGGAAAAACTCAATCGTCTTTTTAAATCTACGATTAATTAAAGTATAAAAATAGTTTTGATGGTATGGAGGTTAAGATGCTGGCGCATATTTATATTAAAAACATAGCTCTGATTGATGAGATTACTATTGATTTTGGTGAAAACTTAAATATATTAACGGGGGAGACTGGGGCAGGTAAATCTATCTTAATAGATTCTATTAACTTTGCCCTGGGAGAGCGCACCTCTAAGGAAGTAATCAGAAGTGGAGAAGACAATGCCTTAGTGGAACTGTTATTTTATATAGGAAGGGATGAACAAATAGAATCCTTTCAGTCCATGGGGATTCCCATAGATGAAGACAGATATCTACTTATTTCAAGAGCCATCAACCAATCCGGTAGAAATGTATGCAGGGTCAATGGGCAAACCATGACCCTAGGGATGTTAAGACAGGTATCTTCAATGCTAATTGATGTCCACGGCCAGCACCAACATCAATCACTTTTAAATGTAAACAAGCACATCGAACTTCTAGATCAATTCTGCAAAGAAGATATCTTTGAACTTAAAAACAAACTTTTAAAAAATTATCGGGAATATAAGACCATAGAAAAGGAAATCAATGACCATTTAGGGGACGAAAAAGAAAGAGAAAGGAAAATCGATCTCTTACAATTCCAAATCGATGAAATATCCGAGGCTAAACTTAAAAATAATGAAGATATAATCCTTAATGCTCAACTGAAGGTTTTATCAAACTCTGAGAAGTTAAGCATGGGAATAGATAAGGTTTACACCTTTTTATATGAAAATGATCCTAGGGGAATATCTGCTTCTGATTCCTTAGGAGAGGCCTTAAAGGTTTTAAGAGATTTATCAGCCATTGATGGAGAGATTTCCACCATATATGAAACTGCAGAAAATATTCAGGTCCAATTAGAGGATATATCCGTAGAGATCAGAAACTATAAGGATAAAATTGACCATGATCCCGATGGGCTTCATTTTGTAGAAAATAGATTGGATTTAATTTATAATTTGAAAAGAAAATACGGCAATACTATTGATGAGATTCTAAGTTACAAAGAAAGGATAGACCAAGAACTTAATACCATAATAAATAGTGAGGAAAAAGTAAAAGAATTAAGAACTAAATACTTAGATATAAAGTCTCAAATAGAGGAAACCTGTGAAAATATATCCACCATAAGAAAAGAAAAAGCCAAAGAAATAGAAGACAAAATTGAAGGGGTATTACATGATTTGCAAATGAAAGCGGCTAGATTTTCTATTAGTCTCTCAAAAAAGGATACATTTAATGAAGACGGATGGGACGATGTAGAATTCCTAATTACAACGAATCCCGGGGAAGACTTAAAACCTCTTACTAAAATAGCATCCGGGGGAGAAATGTCAAGAATAATGCTTTCCTTAAAAACTGTCTTGGCGGATATAGATGAAATAGACAGTTTGATTTTTGATGAAATTGATACGGGTATTAGTGGAATAGCAGCTCAAAAGGTATCTGAAAAACTTGGAATTATTTCTAGAAAACATCAAGTAATATGTATTACCCATTTACCCCAGATTGCAGCCATGGGAGATAGACATTACCGAATAGAAAAGACGGTAGAAGGGCAAAAGGCAATATCTTCAATTAAAATCTTAGAAAAAAAAGAAGCTATCAATGAATTGGCAAGGCTAATGAGTGGGGCGGCAGTTACAGATATTACTCTTAAAAATGCCGAAGAAATAAAGAATATGGCAAAACAATTTA
Organism: Candidatus Epulonipiscium sp.; assembly: GCA_012519205.1. Taxonomy (NCBI): domain Bacteria; kingdom Bacillati; phylum Bacillota; class Clostridia; order Lachnospirales; family Lachnospiraceae; genus Candidatus Epulonipiscium; species Candidatus Epulonipiscium sp. Next base: position 38,948 of record JAAYQR010000010.1, read on the forward strand.
AAACAAAATTTTAAAAAAGCTAAGGATATCCTTAGCTTTTTTTTGGATGAATATATAATGGGATTTTTAATAGTTTTTGGCTGGTATAAGAATAATTTAAAAGGGTTAATTTATGATTATAAGTTATAAAAATAATTATTGCAATGAATCTTTTTAAATTTATTCTAGGGTGTGAAAACATGCATAATAGAAAAGCTAAACATGTAAAATCCTTAAGAATTGGAATTTTATTTATTTTATTCATAGCTATTATAAGCCCTTTTGCTGCTTCAACCATATATATTCCACAAGAAATTAAAATAATAGAAGGAAGAGAACACCAATTTAAATTTAATTTGCCCCTTCAAGCAAATATCAAGGCACAGGGGCAGGGAGTTTTAAAGGTTAACAATAAACCAATTGGTGAGGAAAAAGTCAATATTAATTTAGGTAAGCCTTTTTCTATCCAATCTAACAGCAAGGGTACCTTAGATGTTCAATTAAAACTCCTAGGAATTTTACCCTTAAAGACCCTTAAGGTCGATGTCATTTCACCCATGGAGGTAGTTCCCTGCGGCATGACAGTAGGGGTTAATGTTGAAACAGATGGCATAATGGTCCTAGGGACAGGTAATATACATGGAATTGATGGCAAGGTATATGAACCATGTAAGGGGATATTAGAGGCGGGGGATTTGATTTTAAAGATTAATGGGAAAAACCTCAATAATAAGCAAGAACTTATTGATTTCATCGAAAAAAATGGTGAAAAAGAGTTTAAGATAGTTATAAAAAGACATAACGAATTATTTGAAAGTAGTATCAAGGCAATAAAAAGTAAAGAAGACAATACCTTAAAAATCGGGGCTTGGGTTAGGGATCAAACCCAAGGGATTGGAACGATTACTTATTATAATCCCAGTAATAAAAGTTTTGGAGCCTTAGGTCATGGCATTACTGATGTTGATACAAAGAAATTAATGCCCATTAAAGAAGGAAAAATTATGAAAGCAGAAATTACCTCAATTAAAAAGGGACAAAAAGGCATACCCGGTGAGTTGACAGGAGCTATTTTTGATAGCGAAGAATCAAGATTAGGCATAATAAAGCTTAATACATCCCAAGGAGTTTTTGGTAAAATACGCGATGAAAAGATAAAACTTTTGCCTGGAGAAACAGTTCCTATTGCACTACAGCATGAAATATCAGAAGGGGAGGCAGTCATTCGTTCTAATATATCCGGTGACTGTATAGAAGAATTTAAAATATATATACAAAAGGTGTCAAATTTTCAACAGGATTTATCTAAAGGATTGATAATTAAAATAATTGACCCTAGATTACTGGATAAAACCAACGGAATTGTACAGGGCATGAGTGGTAGTCCAATTTTGCAAAATGGGAAATTAATAGGGGCAGTGACCCATGTTTTTGTGCAGGACCCTACAAAAGGATACGGCATATTCATTGAAAGCATGCTTAAAAAGGAAAATTTAATGGAATAAAATTGAACAATATACTCTTTTTTATTATGAAGTATGTTTTTGTGAATAAGATTCTTGATTTTATCCTATATATTCATTATAATAGAAATAGATTGAAAACTTCTTACCAGAGAAGTTTTAAATAAATCAAGGGGGGAATCTTTTTTGAAGAACAATAAGATTCAAATAGTATTAGCGGATGACAATAAAGATTTTTGTGACATCCTAGCAGAATACTTAGGTAAACAAGGGGATATGGAGGTTATTGGGAAAGCTAGCAATGGCTTAGAAGCCTGTGATATAATAATTGAAAAAAAACCAGATGTTGTTATATTAGATGTAATTATGCCCCATTTAGATGGAATCGGAGTTTTGGAAAGACTTAATTCCATGGCTATGGAAAAAAGACCAGTATATATTATGCTTTCTGCCGTAGGACAAGATAAAATCACAGAAAAGGCATTAAATTTAGGAGCAGAATACTATATTATAAAGCCTTTTGATATGGAGACCCTCATTACCCGAATCAGACAGCTTAAGGGACAGCATGAGATTATTAAACATAAATCCTCCTCAACAAATACTATAGATAGGGCCTTTGCTTTTTCTGCCCATGGTCTTGAAACAGAAGTTACTAATATAATTCACGAAATAGGCATTCCTGCCCATATAAAAGGTTACCAGTATCTCAGAGATGCAATTATTATGTCTATTAACGATATGGATATTTTAAATTCCATAACAAAACAACTATATCCCTCCATAGCAAAAAATTACAATACTACCCCCAGTCGAGTTGAAAGAGCTATTCGTCATGCCATTGAAGTAGCTTGGAGCAGGGGAAAAATGGATACCATAGACAAACTTTTTGGGTATACAGTCAGCAATGGAAAAGGCAAACCAACCAATAGCGAATTCATTGCCCTTATAGCAGATAGGCTCCGTTTGGAGATGCATGTGAGTTAATACATAAAAAGCTTCGTTACTTTAAAAGCATTATTTAAAAGTAACGAAGCTTTTTTGTTATATTTATTTTAAAATCATCCATACTAAATACAGGGCCAAAAAGGTATATACCTTACGAATAAAAGCAGGTGACAAAGTGAGTATTATAGGTATTGCAAAAATAGACTATAAAACTAAAAATTTAATTCAAAGAGTGACCCCTAATGATATCGCCATTATCGATCATGAGGATTTAGACTATACCTGTGCTTACAGTCTAGCCTCTAAGAAGGTAAAGGCAGTTATTAATAAATCTCAATTTATATCGGGAAAATTTCCCAATAGAGGACCGGGTATACTTCTTGATGCCCAAATACCCATTTATGAAAATATAAATCATAATATATTTGATTTCATTAAAGAAAATGACAAAATTGAAATAAAGGAAAACTTATTGTTAAAAAGTGGACTTAAGGTACCTCTAAAAGCCATCACTAAAAATCAATGGGATAAGTCCCAAAAGATATCTCAAAAAAACATTCAAAAAGAGATGGATTTATTTATTGATAATACCCTTTACTATATGGAGGAGGAAAAAGATGAATTATTTCTACCAAGAAAATTACCGACCCTTCATGTAAATATCCAAGGAAGGCCAGTACTTCTTGTGGTTAGGGGACATCACTATATTGACGATTTGATGAAGTTGAGTGGTTTCATTTGTAGAAACAAACCAATTTTAATCGGTATTGATGGAGGAGGGGATGGTTTTTGCTCCCTTGGTTATACCCCGGATATTATTTTTGGGGATATGGATAGTGCATCAGATGATGCTCTTAAAAAAACCAAAGAAATAGTGGTTCATTCCTATTTGAATGGCAGATGCCCTGGAGAAAAAAGGCTTAAAAGGCTTGGGTTGGCCTACGAAAAATATTCTTGTTTTGGAACCAGTGAAGATGCTGCTATTTTAATGTCCTATTTTATGGGGGCATCGATTATTGTGACAGTGGGAAGTCATAACAATATTATTGATTTTTTAGAAAAAAACAGAAAAGGTATGTCAAGCACTATTTTAATAAGGATGCTCACAGGTTCGAAATTAATAGATGCAAAGGGTTTTTTTAAATTATTTTAGATAGAGACGGTGATTTTATTGGAGAAAAGGGTATCCATAATTATACCTGTATTCAACGAAGAAGAAAGAATAGCACGAACAATCAAAGGTCTTATTGATGCCGGTATAAAGTGCTTAGGGGAAATAATAATTGTGGATGACGGCTCCACGGATAAAACTAGAGATGAAATAAACAGTTTAGGCTTAGGGAGCATAATATATATAAGGCTTAATAGGAACTATGGTAAGGGGGCTGCCCTTAGAAAAGGATTAGAAATCTCTAGATATCCTATTATTGCATTTTTAGATGGAGACCTTGGGGATACCTCAAAAGAAATAATAAAGCTAATAGAGCCCGTCTATAAAAATAAGGCAGATGTTTCTATTGCTGTGTTTCCTACACCTAGTACCAAAGGGGGGTTTGGAATTTTAAAAAAAGTATCACGTTTAGGGGTTTGGGTTTTAACAAATAGGTATATGGAAAACCCTATTTGTGGACAAAGAGTATTTAAAAAATCAGTCTTTTCAAATATAGAAATACCCGATAGGTTTGGGGTAGAAATAGGTATGACCATTGATATTTTAAATCAAGGTTTTAAAGTATGGGAAGTTCCTGTTCAAATGAGCCACAGGGAAACCAAGAGAGATCTCCAAGGGTGTGTACATAGAGGAAAAGAATTAATAGATGTACTTAGGGTTCTAATGAGGAAATTCTATAAGCATAAAAATGCGGTAAACAGAGGGTGAGTTGATGATTTTTTATTTGATTGGAGGCATAATATCCTTTATTACTGTATTCTTTTGGAAACCCCTAATTATAGAATTTCTCCTAAAGTATAATATAAAAGTTAATAATTATAATCAAAAGGAAATTCCCTTAGGCACCGGCATACTTTTATTGTTGGCAATCACCATAGCAACTTTTTTCTTAATATTTTTTTCAGATGAACCCATTATGTATTTTGTATATTTGTTTGGACTTTCGTTTATTGGATTTGCAGGAATTATAGATGATTTTGTAAAAGAAAGCAAAATAAAAGGTCTACGGAGTCATCTTATAAGAATGTATCAAGGGGAATTGACCTCCGGAGGACTGAAGGCTTTAATTGGGGGATTAGCGGCGTTATATATATCTTTTTCTTTTTCAACTAACCTATTTGATTTAATAGCAAATATAATGTTGATTCTTTTTTCAATCAACAGCATGAACTTATTCGATGTCAGACCCGGAAGGGCTTTAAAAATTTTCTTAGGGGTAGGTACCATTCTATGGATATTTTCTAAGGCTCCGGATAGATTTTTAACTCTTTTGGGTATTGGAGGAGTACTGCCTATTCTAAAAGGGGATTTAAGAGAAGAGCATATGTTAGGAGATGTGGGAGCAAATATATTGGGATATACTATAGGATTTACAGAGGCTATAACCTTAAGTATTCGATTTAAAATGGTTATGGTGGTACTATTGATTCTTTTGCATATTATAGCTGAAATCACTTCTATAACAACTATTATTAAAAAGGTTCCATTTCTTAGGTATATAGATGATTTAGGTAGGGCAGAAAAATAGGGCGCAAATTCATATGCGCCCTTCATTTAAATTGATGCATTTTTTAGGTATTAGCTTCTTTTTTAATTTACCATAACGGGGAACGCCGTTTTCCATAGGAATATCGGGTTCTCCTTGTATCAAAGGTTTTATGTACTCAATACAGTCCTTTGTAACAAAATTCCCTTCTTTATTGATCCATTCCAATGGAATTAAATGTTCTGAGTTGGCTGCTTTTTCTATTTCAAACAATTCTGCATCATATTTATAAGGGGTATTTGCTAATCTTTTAATGCCTACTAAATATCCGGACTTTCCTTCTATGGCATATTGAACGGCTCTTTTTCCTATATAGCAAGATTCCTCAATATCTGTTTTTGATGCAAAATGCATGGCACATCTTTGTAGGATACCTAGCTGAACAACTTTTACTCTTTTTTCTATATGGTTTTTAACGTATTCCCCTAAAATAGAACCAACTCCCCCTAATTGGGCGTGACCAAATATATCATGGTCCTGGGTATCCATATGTTCTATGTAGTTGCCTTTGCTGTCTTTGATTCCCTCTGATACAACCACTAGGACTTTCCCTTTTTCCGAATATACTTTTTTAATATCTTTTTCAAAGTTTTCATAGCTAAAGGGGTATTCTGGTAAATAAATTAAATCGGGAACATCAAAACGCTTGCTTTTAGCTAGAGCAGCAGCGGCTGCAAGCCATCCTGCATTTCTTCCCATAACTTCGATGATGGTAATGATATTAGAATCATAAACAGAAGCATCGATTGCGCATTCTAGGGTACTGCCTATAATATATTTTGCAGCGCTGCCAAAGCCAGGGCAGTGGTCGGTTCCCATTAAATCATTATCAATTGTCTTAGGAATCCCTAGTATCCTTATATCATAATTAATCTTTTTAGCATGGGCAGAGAGCTTTGAAACTGTATCCATGGAGTCATTTCCTCCAATATAGAAGAAATAGCGGATATTATGTGCCTTAAAGACTTCAAATATCCTAATATAATCCTTTTTATCATCCTTAGCATGGGCAAGTCTATACCTGCAGGAGCCCAATCCGGAAGAAGGAGTTGTCTTAAAATAATCAAGTTCTTCTTTATCTTCTTCTTCAAAATCAAAAAGTTCTTCTCTTAAAACTCCTAAGATTCCATTTTTTGCTCCATAAACCTTTTGAATGGCGCTACTTGCTAATGCTTCTGTGATTGCACCATAGGCACTGGCATTAATAGCTGATGTAGGTCCCCCTGATTGAGCGATAATACAATTTCCTTTAAGCATTTTTAGTTTCCTTTCTATTTTCCTTTATGGATTAGTTTTTTTATTTCTACTTCATCCGGTGTAATATAAAGGGTTTTTTGGTTATCATAAATCACCATTCCCGGTTTGGCACCGCCGGGTTTTTTTACGTTCTTTTTGAAAGTATAATCCACGGGGACATTACTGGATAATCTCGCTTTACTAAAAAATGCGGCAAGATTTGCTGCAGCAAGAATAGTGTTTTTTGGTATTTCCTCCCCTTTTGTTTTTATGATGACATGGGAGCCTGAAATATCTTTTGTGTGAAACCATAAATCTAAAGAAGAGGCAAACTTTAAAGTCAGTTCATCGTTTTGTCGGTTATTTTTACCTACATAAATATCAAATCCTTCCTGAGAAATAAAATGAAGGGGTTTGGATTTAATTTGTCCCTTGGATTTATTTTGCTTTTTACTTTTGATATAACCCTGTTCTTGTAATTCGTGGCGGATATCATTGATATCACTTTCATCGGTACTAGTTTGTGTTGCCATTAATAAGGAATCTAAATACTGTATTTCCTCTTCAACCTGATTAAGTTGCTCTTCTAGAGCAATAGCAGCCCTTTTTGCTTTGTTGTATTGTTTGAAATACTTTTGTGCATTTTGTGATGGAGTTAGGATAGGGTCTAGGGAAATAGCAATATTGGGCATATTCTCATCATAAAAATTAATGGTTTCAAAAAAAGTCATTCCTTTTTTGATGGAGTAGATATTTGCTGTAATTAATTCACCATAAATTTTAAGGTGTTCCCTATGGGAGACATCTTTTAGTTTTTGTAATTGCAAGTCCTTCTTTTTATAGCAGCGCTCTAGATTATTCTGGATAATTTTATGGATATCACCGGATTTTTGTTTTATCCTAGAAATCTTATCTTTTTCCCCGTAATAAGCTTCTATTACTTCAGAGATAGAAGGATACACCTGTTTTTTATAACCTATAAATTGCATCATGTCAACAGAAGAAAATTCTACAGGTTCATTATTCTTGGGAGAAACTATCAATTGTGGTGAAAAAAGATTGACTTTAATTTTAGAAAAAATATTTGCCATGGCCTTATCTAGGGCCTGTTTACTTTCATCGGTTATTTCTTCTAGATAGATAGAAGAATCAAGCCCTGCCCTCAAACATATTTCAGAGGCAATTGTAGGACTAATACCCGAAAAGGATTGATAGATTGATTTTTGAAGTTTTGTCCCCTTAGAACCCTTTAGATAGTTACTATAATCACCATTTTCAACTTCTAAGGGATTCATTTTATCGTGGGAAGGGGGCCTTACATAGGTTCTTCCCGGCAAGACTTCTCTTATGGAGCTTTTATCCTTGGACACATGGATGATGCTATCAAGAATGCGGTATTGGTTATCGGTTAATATGATATTGCTATGGCGGCCCATGATTTCAATAATCAGTCTTTTGGTGGATAGATCACCTAGTTCATCTAAGGATTCAATATGAAACTCTACGATTCTTTCAAAATCAGGCTGAAAGATATCGATTAATTTTCCCCCGGACAAATGTTTCCTAAGGAGCATACAAAACATTGGCGGGGTATCGGGGTTTTTCTTTTGAATAGCAGTTAGGTGAACCCTAGGGTGATTGCTATGGGCACTTAAAAGTATTCGATGATTGTTTCCGCTACCTCGGGCAAGTATAATGATTTCATCGGGTTCCGGCTGATAAATTTTATCTATCCTACCACCTAGGATAAGGCTTTTGATTTCATTAACAATATTAGCAAGGACAATTCCGTCTAATGCCACAAAAACTCCTCCTTCAGAAATTAAATTCTAAGAAATGTTATATCCCTAGTATAAATAAATATGATATATTTATATCATTTTTACTTTAAAAGTACAAATTCCATTTTATTGACTTACCTAAAATGGTGAGTTATAATACAAAAATAGAAGGAAACCAAAGTATTTAAAGAAATGGGCTGAATAAAATGATTCGTAGTATGACAGGATATGGTCAAGGAGAAATTGTTTTTAATGACAGAAAACTCTCAGTAGAAATGCGCTCCGTTAACCATCGCTATAATGACATTAATATTCGTATCCCTAGAATCATCAATTCTCTTGAAGACAATGTGCGGACTTTTATAAAGGATAGAATTTCTAGGGGAAAGGTTGATGTTTTTGTTTCTTTTGAAACAGACCTTGGGGATGATTTAGATGTTTCTTTAAATGAAGAATTGGTAGCTGCTTATATAAACCAACTTAAGAGAATCAAAGACAATTATGATATCATAGATGATATTTCCGTATCCTTAGTAGCTAAATTTCCTGATGTGATTGTAATTAATAAAAAAGAGCAAGACAAAGATGTCCTATGGGGTTTTTTGGAAGCTGCTTTAAACCAAGCATTTAGTTCTTTTATTGCTATGCGGGAAAAAGAAGGGGAGATATTAAAACAAGATATCTTTTTAAAAGCTGACCTTTGTAAAAAGTATTTAGATAAAATAAAGGAAAGAAGCCCTGACTTGGTTAAAGAGTATAAACTCAAGTTAGAAAAGAGAATACAGGAAATAATCCCAAGTCATTCTATAGACGAAAATAGAATTGCAGGGGAAGTTGCCTTATTTGCTGATCGTTGCAGCATAGACGAGGAAATTGTTCGTTTAGAAAGTCATATCCATCAATTAAGGGAGATTCTAAATACGGAAGAGGTAGTAGGGAGAAAACTAGATTTCTTAGCACAAGAGATGAACAGAGAGGTTAATACCATTGGTTCGAAGGCAAACGATATTGAAATTACGAAGGCAATTGTAGAATTAAAGAGTGAAATCGAAAAAATAAGGGAACAAATTCAAAATCTCGAATGATACCAAGGAGGTAAGGTATGGGGATTAAGCTAATTAATATTGGATTTGGAAACATTGTATCCGCCAACAGGCTAATTGCCATTGTAAGCCCTGAATCGGCTCCAATCAAGCGAATCATACAGGAAGCTAGAGAAAGAGGAATGCTAATTGATGCAACTTATGGAAGAAGAACTAGGGCAGTTATTATTACCGATAGCGACCATATTGTTTTATCGGCGGTACAACCAGAAACAGTGGCTAATAGACTAAATTTCAAAGAACATGACCCCTCTAACGACGAAATTGAAGAGGTAAAACTGAAAAACAATAAAGGGGATTAATGATGAACAGCGCAAAAGGTGTAAATATAGTTATATCCGGTCCCTCCGGTTCGGGGAAGGGGACCATAGTAAAAAAACTAATTAAAAGAGATGGTTATTTCCTTTCTATTTCGGCAACTACCAGGGCTCCAAGAGTAGGTGAAGAAGAAGGGAGTCATTATTTTTTTAAGTCCAGGGAAGAATTTGAAGAAATGATTCATAAGAAAGAACTAATTGAATGGGCAGAGTTTTGTGATAACTATTATGGAACTCCTAAGGCCTATGTCGAAGAAAAGATTAAGGAAGGAAAAGATGTTATATTAGAAATAGAAGTTCAAGGGGCACTACAGGTAAAAGACCTATATCCCCAGGCAATTTTAATATTTATAGTTCCTCCAAGTTTAGCCGAATTAAAAAACAGATTAGTAAATCGGGGAACAGAAGATAGTCATATCATAGAAAAAAGGTTAAAGAGAGCCTTGGAAGAATTGGATTTTATTAATAAATACGATTACATCGTAGTTAATGATTCAGTCCTAAAGGCCGTAGAAGATATCGATAGGATTGTAAAAGCAGAGCATATGAAAGCTTCAAGAAATTTAGATTTGATTGATAAAATAAAAGGGAGAGATAATAATGCTTAAGCCATCTTACACTGATTTAATGGAAAAACTTAACCAGAATAGTTCTGATGAAGATAAACCCATAGTAAGCCGCTATTCCATAGTGATTGCAGCGGCAAAAAGAGCCCGTCAAATTGTAGATAAGGGGGACTCTTTATTGGATTCCAAGGTAGATAAGCCTGTATCCATTGCGGTTAAGGAATTGTACCAAGGTAAGGTTGTTATTACAAATAAAATTACCCCCCCTGATACTACACAAGACATAGATACATTGTCGGGGGATTCAATTCAAAATCATGATATGGATGAAGATATTGAGAGTTCCGATGAATAAAAACTGCCCCTTGGGCTTTTTTTTTGAACCAGTTGAAGATTCTTATTGTAAATGTGCGCCTTTTCGCGCACTTTGTTTATAAAATGGAGGTAGCCATGGATAAGAAAACTGTTGTACTAGGAGTTACGGGTGGTATCGCAGCCTATAAGGCTTGTGAAGTTACCAGCCGTTTAATAAAATTAGGATTTAATGTACAGGTTATTATGACTCAATCTTCCACGGAGTTTGTTAGACCCTTGGTATTTCAGTCATTAACCAATAATCCCGTAGTAACGGACATGTTTGAAAAGCCATCTACTTGGGAGATTGAGCATATTTCCTTGGCTAAAAAAGCAAATTTGTTTTTGATAGTCCCTGCGACAGCTAATATTATAGGGAAGATAGCCTGTGGTATTGCAGATGATATGTTATCCACCACGGTGATGGCTACAAAAGCCCCGGTAGTTTTTGCTCCTGCTATGAATACAGCCATGTATCAAAATAGGATTGTACAAAAAAATATAAGTAATTTGAAAGAGCTAGGGTATTTTTTCATATCTCCTTCCCAGGGAAGATTAGCCTGTGGAGATATGGGAGTTGGAAAACTGGCAGAGGTAGAAGCAATAGTAGAAGAAACAGTTAGGATACTTAATCCTAGGCCCAAGGATTATTTGAATAAAAGGATTATGGTTACAGCCGGTCCCACAAGAGAATCCATAGACCCCGTCAGGTACATAAGCAATCATAGTTCAGGGAAAATGGGCTACCAAATAGCAAGGGCTGCAATCGATAGGGGAGCAGAGGTAACCTTAATTACAGGGCCTACTAGCCTAAAACCCCCAGAGGACTGTGAAACTATTCATGTAACAACTACGGAAGAAATGTACGAAGCGGTTATCAAAAACTATGACCAAGTCGATATGGTTATAAAATCTGCAGCACCCAGTGACTATAGACTAGAAACTGTATCTCCTTCGAAGATAAAGAAAACTTCCGACACCCTAACAATTCATCTTAAACCTAATAAAGATATATTAAAGGCATTAGGCGAGAAGAAAAAGAAACAGGTTCTTATTGGCTTTGCTGCAGAAAGTAATAATGAACTAAAGTATGGTATAGAAAAATTACAAAAGAAGAATTTAGATATGATATGCATTAATAATATATTAAGGGAGAATGTGGGATTTAATCATGATACCAACCAAATTACCATCGTGAAAAAAACTGGGGAGCAAAAAACTTTTCCTTTAATGAGTAAGGAAGAATTGGCCCATTGCATTTTGAATGAAGCCTTGAAATTATAAAGGCCCATGGATTAAATGAGGGAGGAAAATATGCTTGCAGAAGTAATAATAGGAATTTCCCATTCGAATCTGGATAAATTATTTCATTATAAAGTACCTAAAGACTTAGAATCTACAATTCGAATTGGCAATAGGGTAATGGTTCCTTTTGGTAGGGGAAATAAAAGGGTAGAGGGCTATGTTGTCGGATTTTGTGATGATACTTCTATAGAACTTAGTAAATTAAAAGAGCTAGACAATATAATAGATAGGTTTCCACTCTTTGATGAACATATGCTAGAGTTAGCTAAGTGGATGAAAGAATATTATGCCTGCAACATGATTGATTGTCTAAAGACAATAATACCTTCGGGAATGAAGGTAATAGTAGAAAGCTTTGTAAGAATATCCTCTCATATTTTTGATAGCTGCGAACTTGAATTGGATAAAAGGACGGAAAAAGAAAAGGAAGTTCTTTTATATTTATTTAATAAAAGACAATACATCTTAATGGACGATGTTTTTGATTTGTTTGGGAAAAGCACGGATAGACTTATAAAAAAGTTTATTAAAGAAGGCATTGTTGATCATAAGCAAAAAGAAGATATAAAAGAATTAACCTATTATATAAAATATGTTTCCATCAATAAAGAAATGGATATGGAGCAGCTAGAAGATATAATAGATAGTTATAAATCAAAAAAAAATTATCACGCACAGGCAAGGATACTTTCATTCTTAGTGGCTAATGAATCAGTATCCCTTAGTGAAATCAAAAAGGTTCTTCAGATATCTAGTGCTTCCATTCAATCCCTTAGCAATAAAAATATGATTCAAATAGAAGAAGTAGAGCTCAATAGAGATCCTTATGGCCATATTTATTTTAAACCAACAAGTCCTCTTATTCCTACTAAGGAACAAGAAAATGTGATAAAATATACATTAAACAAAATAAATAATTCAAAAGGTGGAACCATCCTTTTACATGGGATTACGGGCAGCGGAAAAACAGAAGTATATCTACAGTTGATTGAAGAGGTTATAGGAGAAGGAGGGCAGGCTATTGTCCTCGTTCCTGAAATTTCATTAACCCCGCAAACCGTTGAACGTTTCAAAAGTCGCTTTGGAGATAAGGTAGCCGTTACCCATAGTAAACTTTCCCTCGGAGAAAGATTTGACCAATGGAATATGGCAAGGGAGGGAAAAGTCTCTGTTATGATAGGACCAAGATCGGCAGTCTTTGCTCCTTTTTCATCCCTAAAACTTATCGTAATTGATGAAGAACATGAAAATACCTATAAATCAGAGATAACTCCAAAATATCATGCTAAAGAGGTGGCAAAAAAAAGATGTGAGATGTTAGGAGGGGTATGCCTTATCGCATCAGCTACTCCATCCCTAGAATCTTACCATGATGCTAGGCTTGGCAGTATAGGATTTCTTAAGATGGATAATAGGACTAATAATTCCCAACTTCCGGAAGTAGAAATCATAGATATGCGAGCTGAACTTGTAAGTGGGAATCGTTCTATTTTTAGCAATGCCCTTGAGGAAGAAATCAAAAAAAACCTCTATAAAAAAGAACAAACCATATTATTTCTAAATAGAAGGGGTTTTTCTAACTTTGTATCCTGTAGAAAATGTGGCTATGTGCTTAAATGTAAAAGTTGTAGTATTTCATATACTTACCATGCGTATAATAAATCCTTACAATGTCACTACTGCGGTGATAAAATCAATATACCTTCGCTTTGCCCCCAATGCGGTTCACCCCATATAAAATATTTTGGCGTTGGGACGGAAAGGGTGGAAGCGGAAGTGAAAAAGGTATTCTCTGGGGCCACCGTTCTTAGAATGGACTTAGATACAACTAGGGGTAAATACGGATATGAAAAAATATTAGGGCAATTTAAGGCACAGAAAGCAGATATATTAATAGGCACCCAGATGATAGTTAAAGGCCATGATTTTCCCAATGTTACCCTAGTGGGGATACTAGCTGCAGATTTAACCTTACACCTTCAAGATTTCCGCTCTGCTGAAAGGACCTTTCAACTTTTAACCCAGGTCAGTGGAAGAGCAGGAAGGGGAGAACTGCCAGGAAGAGTATTAGTTCAAACCTATGATCCAGAGCACTACAGCATAGAAATGGCAAGAAACCATGATTATGAAGGGTTTTATGAAAAGGAAATAGAGCTTAGGAAAGAGTTGAATTATCCGCCTTTTTCCCATATTTTTATGATTCTTATGGTGGGAACCAATGAAAAAAATGTAATTACTAATTCTTATAAATTAATTGATATCTTAAGATACTTTAATAAAAACAACCAATTTGAACTTTATGGACCTGCCCCGGCTATATTATCAAAAATAAAAAATAGATATCGGTGGAGAATAATAATTAAATACAATGATAGAAATATTTTAATGAAATATGGTTATTATTGTATTAATAGGTTAAAGAAAATAGTAAACACAGAAGATATATTAATTCAGACGGATATTGACCCCCTTATGATGAATTAATTTAGAAGTATAATAAAAAGGAGGAAGTGCAGTGGCATTGCGACAAATTAGAACCGATGGAGACGAAATATTAAGAAAAAGGTCTAAAGAAGTAAAAGAAATTACCCCTTCGGTATTAACCCTATTAGACGATATGGTAGAAACAATGTATGAGGCAGAAGGAGTAGGACTTGCAGCACCTCAGGTGGGAATTTTAAAAAGAGTAGTTGTTATTGATATAGGGGATGGGATTATTGAACTGATTAACCCCGAGGTTCAGGAAAAAGATGGAGAACAAATAGGACCTGAGGGATGTCTAAGTGTCCCAGGTTTAACAGGAGAAGTAAAAAGACCCGATAAAGTTAAGGTAAAAGCCCAAGATAGGGAGGGGAATGAAATAATAATAGAAGGGGAAGGTCTCCTTGCTAGAGCGCTTTGTCACGAAATAGATCATTTAAATGGCGTTCTTTTTACAGATTTAGCGATTAGATATTTAGACGAATAAACGAAAAGAGGTAAAAGCATGAAAGTAGTTTTTATGGGAACACCTGAATTTGCTGTTCCCTCTCTGAAAAAATTAATCGAAGAAAAATACAATATTATAGCCGTTGTGACTCAGCCTGATAGGCCAAAAGGAAGGGGTAAAAAGACATTACCCCCACCGGTAAAACAGCTTGCATTAGAAGAAAATATACCAGTATTCCAACCGGAAAGGGTTAAAGACTCTGAATTTATAGAAACTATGAAATCTCTTAGTCCAGATTTAATCATTGTCATTGCCTTTGGGCAAATTCTACCTAAAGAAATACTGGATATGCCAAGGTTTGGATGTATCAATGTACATGGGTCCCTTCTGCCAAAGTATAGAGGCGCTGCCCCTATTCAGTGGTCAGTTATCAATGGAGAAGAAGTAACAGGGGTTACCACCATGTTTATGGATGAAGGAATGGACACAGGGGATATGCTCCTTAAAGGAGAAACTCCTATTTCAAAGGAGGATACTTCAGGGGACTTACATGATAAAATGTCTATCGTCGGAGCTGAAGTCTTAAAAGATACCTTAGACCAACTTATAAGAGGTAATTTAAAAAGAGAAAAGCAAAATAGTAGCGAGGCCACTTATGCTCCAATGCTTAAAAAAGAAATGGGTTTAATTAATTGGAATGAACCCTCTAATAAGATTGTTAATCTCATAAGGGGTCTTTCACCTTGGCCCAGTGCTTATACTTTTTATAAAGAATTTATGCTAAAAGTATGGAAGGCCCAGAATTACAATAAAACCTATGAAAATGCTTTGCCAGGTGAAATAGTGGAAATAATAAAAGATAAAGGCCTAATAGTCAAAACTGGGGATGGCAGTCTCCTTATAACGGAGATACAGGTCCCTAACGGAAAAAGAATGGCAGTAAGAGAGTACCTAAGGGGACATGATATGGACAAAAATACAATTTTAGGAACGAAGTTTTAGGGGGATTTTGTGGATATAAGGATGAGGCAATTTGTAAAAACAATTACAGCAATAGCATTCTTTCTTATATGTAGTTTTATTGCATTATGGCTACTCCATGCCTATATCCCAACGGACTTCTACAAAAAGATATTTTTTGTTATTACAGTTATTCTTTCTATTTTCGGATTACTTATTATGGCTGCATCTGTTTTCCTTATTATTATTTATAAGAATAAAAAACTATATCTTCTTTTGCCTGGAAGAGCCTCCAAAATCCTTAGGTGGATGTACCCTTTTATTATGGGTATGGCAGCTTTTTTACATTATGATAAGGGATTAATCAATCAGTTTTTTATTCAAATGAACAATATATTTGTTGAAGCATTGAAATTAAAAGGTCATCCTGGGGATATACTAATATTAGCCCCCCACTGTATTCAGCATTCAAGCTGCAATATAAAAATCACATCGGATCCTATGGCTTGTACACAATGTGGGAAATGTAAAGTCGCCAGTTTGAAGGAGTTAAAGAATAAATATGGATACAAATTATCCATTGCCACAGGCGGAACTTTAGCTAGAAGAGTGGTAAAAGAATATCATCCAAAATACATTATAGCAATTGCCTGTGAAAGGGATTTAATTAGCGGCATACTGGATATAAGTGGCATTCCTGTCTATGGAATTTTAAATGATTGTCCTAATGGTCCTTGTATCAATACCACTGTAAATATTAAAAAGGTAGAAGATGCCATTAAAAAATACAATCATAAGAATATAGAATTATCTATAAATTAAATAAGGAGTGGTAGAATGTTAGGTGGTTTATATTTTGATACTTCGTATATCATTTTAGTTTTACCTGCAATTATTTTCGCCATGTACGCTCAAACAAGGGTGAAATCAACTTTTAATAAATATGTTAGGGTAGGAACTAGAAGGGGGTATACCGGGGCGGAAATAGTCAATAAAATCCTACAATATCAAGGAATTGACGATGTTACTGTTGAAATGGTTTCTGGAAAACTAACTGATCATTATGATCCTAGGACTAAAACCCTTAGATTATCGGGAGAGGTCTATAATGGCAATAGTATTGCTTCCGTTGGGGTAGCTGCCCATGAGGTAGGGCATGCCATTCAACATAACAAGGGATATGTCTTTTTGAATTTAAGAAATTCCATTGTGCCCATTGTAAATATAGGGTCCCATATGGCAATGCCTCTTATTTTCTTGGGCATTGTATTTTCATACACCTTAGTTAATATTGGAATTCTACTTTTTTCTGGAGTTGTCCTATTCCAATTAATCACTTTGCCTGTTGAATTTAATGCCTCCAATAGAGCAATAAGAATCCTAGATGGAGAAGGACTTTTATTAGAAAATGAAGTTCCCCATGCAAGGAAGGTTTTAAATGCTGCGGCCCTTACATATGTTGCTTCTGCAGCAGTAGCCATAGCCAATTTATTACGTTTAATAACTCTATTTGGGGGCCGTAGAAACGATTAAAGGCGTTACTTCGTAACGCTTTTTATTTGAAAGGATGATTCTAGTGACAAAAACAAATCCAAGGGAAATAGCCATTCTTGTCCTAGCGGAAGTTATGGAAAATGAGGCTTATAGCAATATATCTCTTAGAGAAAAACTTTCAAAATATAGCGATTTAACTCCTTTAGATAAAGCCTTTATTACAGAGATAGTCCATGGGACTATTAGGTATTTGATTACGATTGATTATATTATTAATCAGTATTCAAAGACTAAAATCAATAAAATGAAACCCTTAATCCTAAATATACTTAGGTGTGGGGTTTATCAGATTATATTTATGACCAAAGTTCCATCTTTTGCTGCCTGTAATGAATCCGTAGAGATTGCAAAAAGAAGAGGCTTAAGGGGACTATCGGGTTTTGTAAATGGGGTATTAAGAAACATTGCGAGAAACTCAAAAGCTATAAGCTATCCAAATCCCTATAAGGATTTTTCCATGTATTTATCAGTTTATTATTCTTATCCTAAATGGTTAATAGATTATTGGCTTGATACCTATTCACCACAGTTTGTAGAAGATTTATGCAGGGGCTCTAATAAAAGTCCGGTGGTTTCTATCAGATGCAATACTTTAAAAACAAATAAAGAAGATTTAATGAAAACCCTTTCTAAGGAGGATGTAGTAGTATACGATGGAGTTTATTCAAAAGAAGCTCTGGGTATTTCAAAAACATCGGCAATTAACGAATTGCCTTCCTTCAAACAAGGATTGTTTCAAGTACAGGACGAAAGTTCCATGTTAGTAGGCCATATATTAAATCCTAAGCCTAGGGATAATATTCTTGATGTATGTTCTGCTCCTGGGGGCAAGGCAACCCATTGCGGGGAGCTTATGAAAAATGAAGGCATAATATTTGCCAGGGATATTCATGAGCATAAACTGGATTTAATTAAATCCTCGGCACAGAGATTAGGTATTTCAATTATAAAAACCCAGCTTAAGGATGCCACTCAATTAGATGATACGATGGTTTCTAAGATGGACAGGGTTTTAATTGATGCCCCTTGTTTAGGGCTTGGGATTATTCGCAAAAAACCAGATATAAAATACAAAAAAACCCCTAAGGATTTAGAAGATTTAATTGTTGTCCAAAGACAAATTTTATCTACTTGTTCCAAATATGTGAATGTGGGCGGAATTTTAGTATATAGTACTTGTACAATATCAAAAAGGGAAAACATTGAAAATATAGATTGGTTTACCCGTAATTTTGATTTTGAATTGGAGGATATTGATCCTTATCTCCCAGAAACCCTTAGGAGTGAAACTTCAAAAAAAGGATATATTCAGTTGTATCCTCATATTCATAATATCGATGGGTTTTTCATTGCAAGACTGAGGCGAAAGAGGTAGAAAAATGAACAAAATAGATATTGCTTCAAAAACCATAGAAGATTTAAAAAACCACATGGAAGAATTAGGTGAAAAACCTTTTCGCGGCGAGCAAATCTTTGAATGGATACATGGGAAAAGGGTTGAAGATATTGATAAAATGAGCAATCTTTCTAAAGAACTAAGGGGAAAAATCAAAGACAAATGGAAGCTTAATCTACTATCTATAGAAGAAAAGTATGTGTCACAAATTGATAAAACGACAAAATACTTGTTTGGATTACAAGATAATAATATAATAGAAAGTGTTTTGATGCATTACGATTATGGAAATACAGCTTGCATTTCATCGCAAGTAGGCTGTAGGATGGGATGTGCCTTTTGTGCCTCTACCTTAGGAGGATTGGTTCGCAATCTAACAGCAGGGGAGATGCTTAGGCAGATTTATCAAATAGAAAAGGACAGTGGCGAAAAGATATCCAATATTGTAATCATGGGTAGTGGCGAACCCTTGGACAATATGGAGCAGATTCTTTTATTTATTGATTTAATCAATAATCCCAAAGGAGCTAATATCGGCCAAAGACATATTACCCTTTCAACTTGTGGTTTGGTAGACAAAATGTATATTCTAGCAGATAAAAAGTTGCAAATCACTTTGGCAGTGTCTTTACATGCCCCTAATGATTCCATAAGGAATGAAATGATGCCCATATCTAAAAAGTATTCTATGGAGAAACTTTTAGAGGCATGTGTTTATTATACCAAGGTTACCCATAGGAGAATCACTTTTGAATATGCACTTATCAATCAGGTTAATGATAAAAAAGAACATGCCCATGAATTGGGCAAAAAATTAAAAGGTCTCTTATGCCATGTTAATTTAATTCCAATGAACCCCGTAAAGGAAATTAATCTCAAAGAAAGTACAACAAAAGCTATCAATGAATTTTTAAATATCCTAAAATCCTATGGAATAGAGACCACAGTACGAAGAAAATTAGGAAGTGATATCTATGCTGCCTGTGGTCAATTAAGAAGAAGGTATCTAAATAAGAAATGAGGTGAGTCTATGATATCAGCAGGACGGTGTCATATAGGAAAACATAGAGAAAATAACGAGGATGCTATCTTTATCCATAATACCCGTTTTGGATGTCTTCCTAATATTTACATCGTTGCGGATGGAATGGGGGGGCATCAAGCGGGGGAAAAAGCCAGCTCCTTAGCAATACAAAGTTTTTGTAATTATATTCACGAAAATAGGGAAGAAGATATTTCACATGATAATATTCAATCTTTCCTAATCGATGCAATAGGAAGTGCAAATGATGCAGTTCACAAAAAATCTATGGAAAACGAATTTTTAAAGGGAATGGGAACCACTTTCTTAGTATCGGTTATAATAGACGAATACGTTTATGTTGCCCATGTAGGAGATAGTAGACTATATATTATAGAAGGAAATGATATCCATCAATTGACTATGGATCATTCCTTTGTGGAAGAAATGGTTCGAAAGGGTACTCTTTCGCAATCGGAAGCCAAAAACCATCCTAGGCGAAATGTTATTACAAGGGCTGTAGGAACAAATTTTCATGTTGATGTGGATACCTATGCATACAAAATAGATAAGACTTCATTTATACTTATGTGTTCAGATGGACTTTCAAATATGGTAAAGAATCAAGATATTATACATATTATTAAAAACAATAGTGACATAGAAAAAATAGCCCAGGCATTAGTTGATAAGGCTAACCAAAACGGGGGATTTGATAATATTTCAGTAATCCTTATTAAGGGGATGGAAGGAAGGTGAGACGATGCTGCAGCAAGGAACTGTATTAAGTAGTAGGTATGAAATCATTGAAAAAATCGGCGCAGGAGGCATGTCTGTTGTATACAAGGCAAAATGCAATAAACTACAGCGCTATGTAGCAATAAAGGTATTGCGGGAAGAATTTGTCACAGATGAGCAATTTGTATCTAGGTTTAGGGTAGAGGCTCAGGCAGCTGCAAGTTTATCCCATCCTAATATTGTAGGAATCTATGATGTAGGAAACGAAGACAATATACATTATATCGTAATGGAATATATCCATGGGGAAACCCTAAAAGAAACTATTGCTAGTAATGCTCCTTTTTCGTCACCTAAGGTTTTAAGTATAGCAATGGATATTGCATCTGCCCTGCAGCATGCTCATAAAAAGAATATCATTCACAGAGATATAAAGCCCCAAAATATACTTATTACTGATGAAGGAGTTTTGAAGGTTGCAGATTTTGGGATTGCTAGAACCCTAGATTCTTCTACTGTAGTAACAACGGGAAAAGCCATTGGTTCCGTACATTATTTTTCCCCAGAACAGGCAAGGGGAGGCTATGTAGATAAAAATAGTGATATCTATTCTTTGGGAATTGTAATGTATGAAATGGCGACTAAAACCCTTCCCTTTGAAGGAGAAAGTCCTGTTACTGTTGCCCTAAAGCATATTAATGAGGAAATTCCTTCCCCAAGAAGTATAAATACCGATATATCCTCTAGTCTGGAAGATATTATCATGAAATCAACTCAGAAAAGACCTGAGAATAGATACAAATCCGTTGATGAAATGATTAAGGATATGGAAAGTTCCCTGCAACATCCTAATGGAAATTTTGTAAAAAAATCAGGGATGGAAAACTCCCCTACTATTCAAATGACAGAAAATGAAATGAAACTATTAAGGGGAGAGCCAAAAAACTCCCCTTATGAAAAACTAGATACCATTCCAAAAGCAAGTATAGCACCTATCGAAGAGGAAAAGAACCCTAGGGAAAAATGGGTTACTGTGGGGGCAATATTCACCTCAGTGATTTTAATTATAGTGATTAGTGCAATTGGCATTGGTTATATTAAAGATTATTTAGAACCAAAGGTTGTTATGGTACCGCCACTTATAAATATGACATTTGAAGATGCGGATGAATTCCTTAAGGAAAAACAATTAATATTAGTAAGAGGCAAAGAAGTTTACGATGAAAATATTGAAGAAGGTAAAATCGTTTCTCAAGACCCAATAGAAGGAACCGTCATTAATTTTGACAGCAAGGTAGTAGTAAATATTAGCAAAGGTTTCGAGACCTTTGAGGTGCCCGACGTAGAATCCTTAGACTACGATACTGCCATAATGCTATTAGAAAAATATTTCAGTGTTAAAATAAGTCCGGAATATAATGATACGGTAGAAGAAAACTATATTATTTCTCAGGACCCAAGACCACGGACTAAACTTAGGGCTGGGGAGACGGTTACTATAGTGGTAAGCCGCGGGGAAGAAATAATAACTGTCCCTGTGCCTTATGTAGTTAAACTATCGGAGGAAGCGGCAAAAAATCAGCTTAAAAACTCCGGCCTTAGGTTTAAAATAAGTTATGTTCCAAGTAGCGAAGTAGAAAAAGGTTATGTAATTAGTCAAGGAGTAGCCGAAGGAGAAATGGTTAAAGAAGGATTTGAAATAGATTTGGTGGTAAGTGAAGGGATTGAAGAAGAACCAGCAGATACAGACATCGGTGGACCGATTGAAAAGTATATAGAAATATCAGCTCCCCTTAATGCAGATACGACCACATTCCATGTAAGAGTCAGATTAAATGGGGAGAATAGATTTATTTATGAAAACACCCACGATATTTCAGAGTTTCCTTTACAAATTCCAGTAATAGGAGAAGGGGAAGGGTATATTGAAATATACATTAATGATAACATACAATATAAAGAACCCATCGAATTCAAATAGCATGGAGGACACTGTATGATAATAGGAACTATTGTCAAAGGGATTGCCGGATTTTACTATGTAAAGGTGGAAGATAAAATATTTGAATGTAAGGCCAGGGGAGTATTTAGAAACATCAATCTCACTCCTTTTGTAGGGGACGAAGTAAAAATTGAAATAGGTGAAAGCGGGCAAGATGGAAAGATTGTTGAAATTTTGCCACGAAAGAATCTTCTAATTCGTCCCCCGGTTTCTAATGCCGACCAGGTAATTATAGTCTTTGCTGCTAAAAATCCGGAACCTAACCTCCATCTTTTAGACAGATTTTTAATTTTGGTTGAAGAACAAGGCCTAAAACCATGTATATGCATAAATAAGATAGATATTGATGAGGAAGAAAACTTCAAAAATATGCAATCTGTATATAAAAAAGCAGGATATAAGGTTTTATTATCCAGTGCCCGTATGGGATTGGGTATTGACGGGATAAAAAATGAGCTAATAAATAAAAATACTGTTTTTGCAGGCCCTTCAGGAGTGGGAAAATCTTCTTTACTTAACTGCATTGATTCTACCTTGAAACTAAAAACTGGAGTAATAAGCGAGAAAATAAAAAGAGGAAAACATACCACAAGACATGTGGAACTTTTGCCCTTAAAAGAAGGGGGCTTTATACTAGATACCCCAGGATTTAGTTCCCTATCCTTAGAACATATAAAGCTTCCTAATCTCCAATATTTCTATAAGGAGTTTACGCCATATAATGAAGACTGTAAATTTTCAAAATGCAGTCATATCCATGAGCCGCAATGTAAGGTTAGGGAAAAAGTCGAAGAAGGTATGATCGATAGAGAAAGATATAATCGCTATAAATTCATATATGAGGAATTGGAAATTGCAGAAAAAAGGAGATGGTAGACATGATAAAATTGGCACCATCAATATTAGCGGCTGATTTTTCACAATTAAAAGATGATGTACAACTGGTGGAAGAAGGAGGGGGGCATCTTATACATATAGATGTTATGGATGGTCATTTTGTTCCTAATATCACCTTTGGCCCCCCTGTCATTAAAAGCATAAGAAAACATACCCAACTCCCATTTGATGTTCATCTCATGATTACAAATCCTGAGCGGTACATTAAGGAATTTTTTAATGCAGGAGCAAATATAATAACAGTACACCAAGAAGCTTGTACCCATTTACATAGGACTATCCAGAGCATTAAAGAATTAGGGATAAAAGCTGGGGTTGCCCTAAATCCTGCAACGGATTTAGGCACCTTAAAGTATATCCTTTCGGATATTGATAGGGTTCTTATTATGTCGGTGAACCCAGGGTTTGGAGGACAAAGTTTTATTTTGCAATGCCTAGATAAAATAAAGGAACTCTCAGAGTGCATCAAAGCCAATGGATTATCGGTGGAAATCGAGGTAGATGGGGGAGTAGATTTAAGCAATGCAGAAGAACTAATAAAAGCAGGAACCGATATCCTTGTAGCAGGTTCGGCAATATACAACACCCCTAATCCCAAAGATTCAATCGAGGAATTTTTAAAGTTATTTGAAAAACTTGGAGGCAGATGATGAATATATTAATATTTGCCGGTGGTAATATAAGGGATTATTCCTTTTGCAATTCATATGTTAATCAAGCAGATTGTATCATATGTGCAGATAAAGGGATGGAACATGCCAAAAATATGAACCTATTACCGGATTTGATTGTAGGAGATTTTGACTCCGCCTCGGAGGAAGCTATAGCCTTTTATAAAAACAAATCCGTTCCCTTTAAAACATTTCCAACGGAAAAAGACAAGACAGATACTGAATTAGCCTTAGAATACGCTATCCATAAGGGGGCTAAACAGATATGGATTGTCGGGGGGATAGGTTCTCGCATGGATCATACCCTAGGTAATATTCATTTGCTTTATTTAAGCCTAAAAAGCAAGATACCGGCAACCCTCATAGATGCGCACAATCAAATTCACTTAATTGATGATAGAATTACTATAGTAGGAAACAAAAATGATTATGTATCTTTAATCCCCTTTTCCTTGGAAGTTACAGGGGTATCTACTAAGGGATTATATTACCCCTTAGAAAATGCCATTTTGCGAGGGGGAAGTTCCTATGGGGTAAGCAATGCAATTACTGATTCCAAGGCTTTTATAACTATCAAATCCGGTTTGCTTTTAGTTATTAAATCAAAGGAATTATAAATGGTCTCAACTTTGTTGAGGCCATTTATAATTCACATATTTAATATCCTTAGAATAAACTATACTAAATAATATTGAAGAGGGGAAAGGTATGAGGAAAAGAGTATTTGGCTTAACTCTTCTAGCGATAGGAATCGGGATGCTTCTTGTTTTCCTTCTTCCCGGGACAGGATTTGTAATTACTGCATCAATAATATGTATTTTCTTAGGATATTTATTAATGAATAACTATTGATGGAGGTGGGAAGCTTGAGAATTATGGTAATAAAAATGCCTAAACTAATTGGTTCAATAATCAAGAAAATGTGCGGAATAAAGTCAAATTAAAAAAGTGTGCAAATGCACACTTTTTTAATTGTAATTATTTGTTTAGTTAGCGCGGGTTACTGTGTTAGAACGTAAACATCTTGTACATACATGTAATGTTTTTCTAGCTCCATTAACCAATACTTTGACATTTTTAATATTTGGTTTCCATTTTTTATTTGATCTTCTATGGGAGTGACTCACCTGAATGCCGAAGTGAGCACTTTTTTGACATATATCGCATTTTGCCATCGCAAACACCTCCTTTAGGTTCCGTAACCGTGACACAACAAAGATATTCTATCAGATAGTACAAAATAATGCAAGAAAAAATATATCTTTTATTATTGACAATTTCATTTTGAAAATGCAGAAAGAATGGTATAATATATAGTAAGGATTTATTATATCATAAAAGTAAAAAGAATGATATTTCAGGAGGGTTTAATATGGCTGGTAAATTAATGAATGAATACGGGAATATTTTCATAGAAGAAGAAGTCATTGCCCGTATAGCTGGTCTAACAGCTATGGAATGCTATGGTATTGTGGGAATGGCAACTAAAAATGTTACGGATGGATTGGTTCAGCTGCTTAGAAAAGAAAGTTTAACAAAAGGAATTAAAGTATATATAAATGATAACAGTGTTATAATGGATTTTCATGTTATCGTAGAATACGGCACCAATATATCCGCAGTTGCAGATAACTTGATTGCTACAGTCAAGTATAAAGTGGAAGAATTCATAGGTCTTAAAGTTGATAAAATTAATATTTTTGTTGAAGGTGTCAGAGTAGACAATTAATTGATACAAAGGAGGCAGCAAGGTGAGTATTTCAAATATAGATGGAGCATTACTAAAACGAATGATGATTGCCGGGGCAAATCATCTAGAAAAAAACAAACAAATAGTAGATGAACTTAATGTATTCCCTGTTCCCGATGGAGACACAGGAACTAATATGTCTCTTACAGTCTTAGCAGCAGCAAGGGAAGTTGAAAAAATCGAATCCCAAAATATCCATGAAATAGCAAAGGCAGCAGCTTCAGGTTCTCTAAGAGGGGCTAGGGGAAATTCAGGGGTTATTTTATCCCAGTTATTTAGAGGCTTTTCTAAGGGCCTTCAAGATTATGAGCTAATCGACACAGCTGCCCTGGCGAATGCCTTTAAAATAGGAGTTAAAACTGCATATAAAGCAGTTATGAAGCCTAAGGAGGGTACCATATTAACAGTGGCTAGGGAAGCAGCGGAAAAAGCGGCTGAATTAGCAATAGAAACGAAGAACATAGAGGAATTTTTAAAAAAGGTACTTGTTCATGCTCATATTGTTCTTGCAAAGACTCCAGATATGCTTCCGGTTTTAAAACAAGCAGGGGTGGTTGACGCAGGGGGAAGGGGATTATTGTATATCCTAGAGGGGGCTGTAGCAGTCATTAATAGCACAGAAGATATTTCTTTAGAAGAAAGTATCAAAAAAGCAGTCAGTGGCACTCCGGCCTTTTCCGCCTTAGCATCCATAAGTCATGAGGATATTACATTTGGATATTGTACCGAATTTATCATTAATTCGTCTAATACAAATGATAAAATGGTTGGTAGTCTAAGGGATTATTTAAATACAATCGGAGATTCCATAGTTGTTGTATCCGATGAAGAGGTAATTAAGGTTCATGTGCATACCAATCACCCAGGGCAGGCAATTGAAAAGGGTTTATCCATAGGGACTTTAACGAATATGAAAATAGATAATATGCGAGAACAGCATACAAATAAAGTTGTAATAGAAGAAATAACCACCCCAGAACTTAAAGAAACAAAGCCCATAGGATTTATAGCAGTTTCTACTGGTGAAGGAATAAAAGAAATATTTATGGGATTAGGCGTTGATTATGTAATACAAGGGGGTCAAACAATGAACCCTAGTACGGAGGATATCCTTAATGCCGTAGATAAAGTAAATGCTGAAAAGGTAGTTATCCTTCCCAATAATAAAAATATTATTTTAGCAGCGGAGCAGGCGCAAAAACTAGTGGAAGAAAAAGAAATATGGGTTGTTCCATCTAAGACTGTTCCCCAAGGAATAGCAGCTATGATAGGGTATGAGCCTAACCGCAATATGGAGGATACCCTAAAATCTATGAATGAAAGTATGTCCTATGTAACAACTGGACAAATTACCTTTGCCGTTAGGGATACATCTATTGGTGATAGGAATATAAAAGAAGGAAATATCCTTGGAATAGTAGAGGGGGATATAGTTGTCGTTTCTGAGAAATTAGAAGAGGCTACTAAAGAACTTATTGATAATATTATAGATGATGATAGCGAAATAGTAAGTATTTATTATGGAGAAGATGTGGAAGAAGACGGAGCAGATAAAATAAAAGAGTATATCGAAGAAAATTATCCCGATTGTGAAGTAGAAATACATTATGGAGGACAGCCTCTTTACTATTATATTTTCTCAGTGGAATAAAACTATTTTTAAGGGAGCTTTTACATGCATCTTTCAGATTCCGTCCAAACCGTTAAAGGGGTAGGGGAACAAACATTAAAGAAACTAAATAAATTAAACATATACACGGTGGAGGAACTTTTATACCATTTCCCAAGGGAACATGAAGATAGAACACAAATTAAGAAAATAAGGGATATAGCCTATAATGAATCCAATACTATATTAGCTAAAATATGTACTATGCCGCAAAATATGAAAATCGGAAAACAAATCTTAACCAAGGTAGGCTTAAGGGATGAAACGGGAAGTATTTTTGGTATTTGGTATGGGCAGCCCTACTTAAAAAAACAATTTAAACTTAACGATGCTTATATTTTTACAGGAAAAATAGTTTATAAATATGGACAGATTCAAATGGAATCCCCGGAATACGAAAAGTTCAGCAATCACACTATATCTACGGGAAGAATTGTACCAATTTATCCTACTACCTATAAATTATCTCAAAAGGTAATCAGGCAGATTATTCTCAATGCCATAAAAGAAACACAAAATCAATTGGTCGAATTTTTACCTAAATGGATTCGTAAACAATACAAATTGGCAGATCATAATTATGCTATTTACAATATTCACTTTCCCGAATCCAACGAAGGGTTTTTCATAGCGAGAAACCGCCTTGTATTCGGGGAACTTTTTTTGCTTCAAACCGCTTTAATGAAGATAAAAAGTCAAATTGGGCAAAATAAAAAAGGAATTATATTTAAACTTCCCACCGAGATAAATTCCTTTGTAGATAAGCTTCCTTTTAAACTCACCAATGCACAACAAAGAGTCTTTGGTGAAATCAAAGAAGATATGAAAAACGATAAAATTATGAATCGATTAGTTCAAGGGGATGTTGGCTCAGGGAAAACTATAATTGCTGCCTTAGCTTTATTCGTTGCCGTAAGAAATGGGTATCAAGGGGTTATGATGGCACCAACGGAGGTTTTGACCACACAGCATTATAATGGCTTACTTTCTTTATTAGAAAAACATAATATCAAAACGGGACTCCTAACAGGTTCCCTTTCTAAAAAGAAAAAAGAGGCCTTATTAGGAGAACTAGAAAGAGGAGAAGTGGATATCGTATTTGGTACCCATGCCCTCATAGAAGGTAATGTTCAATTTAAAAATTTAGGATTGGTAATCACTGATGAGCAGCACCGCTTTGGAGTTAGGCAAAGAGCAATCTTATCTGAAAAAGGAAATAATCCAGATGTTATTATTATGACGGCAACCCCTATTCCTAGGACTCTAGCCCTTATCCTATACGGGGACTTAGATATCTCCATTATTGATGAACTTCCACCAGGAAGGCAAAATATTGACACATATAGTGTAGATACTTCCTATAGACATAGAATTTATAAATTTATAGAAAAAGAAATTATAAGTGGAAGACAGGCTTATATTATTTGTCCAATGGTAGAAGAATCTGAAAACGATGAACTTCAATCGGTAGTTTCTTATACTGAGAAAGTCAGAAAGGAACTTACTGGAATCACCATAGATTATCTCCATGGCAAAATGCGCCCTAAGGAAAAACAGAAAATAATGGATGCATTTTTAAAAGGTGAAATACAAGTGTTGGTATCGACGACAGTAGTGGAAGTTGGAGTTAATATTCCTAATGCCACCATCATGCTTATTGAAAATGCTGAACGTTTTGGATTGGCACAACTCCACCAGCTCCGGGGAAGAGTTGGGAGGAGCTCTTACAAATCCTACTGTATACTAATTACCGATTCTAAGAGTAAATTAACTGCTCAAAGAATGAAGGTAATGAGACAGACCAATAGTGGCTTTGAAATCTCGGAAACAGACCTTAAACTCAGGGGTCCCGGAGAGTTTTTTGGGACCAGACAGCATGGGCTTCCGGAATTTAAAATTGCCAATTTATATAAAGATATTCCTATTTTAAAAAATGCTCAAGAGGCCGCTGCCAAATTATTGTTGATGGATCCTAATCTTGAAATGAAAGAACATAAACAGTTAAAACAAAAAATAGACCTACTCTTTAATGAAGAAAGTATAAAAATTTCTTTATAATAATTCTAGAATTTAACAATCATATTCGACAAAAATCTGCACATAATACTAGTGTGCCACCAGTGGTGCTAAATAAAGAATATAAATTAAAGGAGGCTATTAATATGGCAAGCAGAGGAAATAGAAATGTAGTACCTCAAGCAAAGGCCGCTCTAGATCAATTTAAATTTGAAATAGCTAACGAAATTGGTGTTCCTTTAAAACAAGGGTATAACGGAGACTTAACCTCCGCACAAAATGGTTCTGTTGGTGGATACATGGTTAAGAAAATGATTGAAGCACAGGAACGTCAAATGGCACAAAATACAAATCTTCAATAAATATAATATTTAAAAAGGAATGATAGTTGCTATCATTCCTTTTTAAATAGATAAAAATACATCGATTAATAAATAATCGATGTATTAAAGGGAGAGGAGAAATAAAAGAAGAATATTAAGGGGATTCACTAATATTATGTACATAAGAATTGACATTTATTCAGTTTATTATTAAATTATAATAAAGGGAAAAATAATATATCAAAAACCTGTTAAAAAGACTGGTTTTAGGCTTTGCCAAATAATTGTATTTAAATTCAGTTTCTATAGTAGGAGGTGGAAGATTGAGAGTAATCAGTGGTAGCGCAAGGGGACATAAATTAAAATCTCCTAGTGGAATAGAAACGCGCCCAACATCTGATAAAAATAAGGAATCCCTATTTAATATAATTGCAGGAGACCTTTATGGGTGTTCATTTTTAGATTTATATAGTGGTACGGGGGCAATAGGTATAGAAGCTTTAAGCAGAGGAGCTAAAAAAGTCGTGTTTATAGATCAGTCTCCCTTATGTAAAGCCATTATAAAAGAAAACTTAGAGCATACCAAATTAGACACTCGGGCTATGGTATATCAATCTAATGTTCATTTAGGATTGGGAATATTAAAAGATAAAAAAGAAGTTTTTGATATTATTTTTATGGATCCCCCTTATGCCGAGG
The DNA here is from genome assembly GCA_012519205.1 of Candidatus Epulonipiscium sp. NCBI lineage: Bacteria > Bacillati > Bacillota > Clostridia > Lachnospirales > Lachnospiraceae > Candidatus Epulonipiscium > Candidatus Epulonipiscium sp. Next base: position 69,342 of record JAAYQR010000010.1, read on the forward strand.
ATGAAATAGAGGAAGTAGTTAATAAGATTAAAGATTATCGACTTCTTTCCCCTTCTGGGTATATTATTATTGAACATTCTTCAAAAAAGCTTATACTAAATATGTACAAGTTTATTTTATGGAAAGAAAAAAGATATAAGACTGCAACGATGACTTTTTTGAAGTTACTGGAGGAGTAGTTATGAGAATAGGTATTTATCCGGGAAGCTTTGATCCTGCTACTTATGGGCATCTTGACATTATTAGTAGGGCTTCCCGTTTAGTGGATATATTAATTGTAGGGGTATTGTCCAATGTTAGAAAACAACCTCTTTTAACAGTGGAAGAACGGATTGGACTTTTAAAAGATATTACCCGTCATTTTCCCAATGTGAAGGTGGAGGCCTTTTCGGGGTTACTTGTAGATTTTGCCGTTCAAAAAAATGCCAGCATTATTATAAGGGGTTTAAGGGCGGTAACGGATTTTGAATATGAACTACAAATGGCCCAATCCAATCGAAATTTATCTAAAGATATTGAAACTATTTTTCTTGCTACAAATGTGCAATATTCATTTTTAAGTTCTAGTATTGTAAAAGAAATCGCAGAATTTGGGGGAAATGTCGATTCATTAGTCCCCCCAAAAGTTGCAGAATACATACAGACAAAATACATGTGAGGTGGGGTATTATGGATAGTATTTTACAATTGTTAGAGGTAATCGAGGATATATTAGATGGAAGCAGTGCGGTTCCTTTTACAGGGAAGGTTATGGTAGATAAAGAGGAATTATATGAAATCATTACGGATATAAGACTTAAGCTTCCTAATGAAATCAAGCAATCAAAATGGGTAATTGAAGAACGAAACAAAATCTTAATCGATGCCCAAAAGGAAGCCGAAAATACCTTAAAAGAGGCGGATGCCAAATTATCTAAATTAGTCGATGAACATGAGATTACAAAAAGGGCCTATGAGCAAGCAGAAGAAATCATCGAAAGCGCAAAACAAAATGCAAGAGAAATGCGTTTAGGGGCTATAGACTATGTAGATGAAATCTTATCTGCAGTTGAAAACAAGGTAAAAATAACTTTAGAAGAAATACATAACGAAACTTCTCATTTAGAAGATGCCCTAGGAAAGACCGTTAATACCATATATACTAATCGTCAAGAACTAAGAGGAAATTCTAATAACTAATCAAGAATAAGTATTAGGATTTCCTCCTAAAAACCATCCTGACATTTATTAGTATAAAAAATACACATAAAAAGGCACAAATATGTGTCCAGGTTTGAAGCCATATATTGCTTTGATAGGTAGCTTGAAATAAGTTAAAAACCATTTTGGTCTGGTGGGTCAATCCTTCAATATAGGGATAAAAAATCATCGTGTACACAAAAGCAAGGATGGCCTGAAAAATTTTAGATAGGGCATAAATAGGGGGCTTGATATCTGAATGGTTTATAACACTTAGTGTCTGGGTGAAAATCGAAATGCCTCCAAAGGCAATTACAAAATTTATTAAGGCCAATTGTTGGTATAAGGGAGCAGAAGATGCCCCTAAAATTTTAATGCCATTTGTAATTTCTATTATCCCAAGAACCAAGCCTGAAATGAGATCTTTATTAAAACCCATAAGATAGAATGGGAATTCAAGGAGCCTAGTCAATAAATCAAGGATTAAGAATTCCCTAAGAAGCTCAGATAGGACAGAAAATAATATAATAAAGCCTCCCACTTGAACAATAATTTCCATAGAGTGCATTATGCTTTCCTTAAGTATAAGACCTATTTTTTTAGGTTCTTTTTTTTGTTTAAGAATGATTTGATTGAGGGCCTTTTTAAAAAGGTTTTTATAGAAGGTTTTTTTGCAAGTAGTCTCCTTTTTATAAAATCTAAACACAATTCCCATGGACAAAGCAGACAAATAATGAATAAATAAAAGAAATAACCTTAACTCAGGTTTATTAAGGATACCCACCGATACAGCCCCTAATATAAATAGGGGTCCGCCATTATTCGAAAAAGTGATAAGACGCTGGGCCTCCACCCTTGTAATATTACCATTAGCCCTTAAATCGGCAGTAATTTTAGCGCCTATAGGGTAACCGGAAACAAGGCCCATAATCCAGGCAAAAGCTCCAATCCCTGGGACATTAAATAGGGGACGCATAATGGGTTCAAATAATACACCCATAAAATTAACGATACCCAGTTCAATCAATAAATAGGTACCCACCATAAAGGGAAATAAGGATGGAAGTACCGTATTAAACCATAGTAAAAGTCCATCTTTTGAAGATTCAAACACTGGCTTAGGATATATCAAGATACCAATTACTACAAAAGCTACAATCGATATAAAGATAACCTTAGAGGTTTCTATGGATTTATTTTTAGTATCCATCGCACTCCTCCTAATTTATTTTAGAAAGCCCAGGAATAGAAATATTATTATCATCCTTATTTATAGATATGTTATAGAATTATTTATTTATTACCATAACTTGTATCTAACATCCTAAGTTATTACTCTAGAATGATTAGGGGCTTAGAAAATTCTAGACCTATTGTTCTTTGATGAAAGTCGGGAAAATGAAGACTATATATATCCGTAGCCATTATTTCCTTTTCTAGCATCTTCTTAGGGAGCCCTTTAAAATCGTGAAAGGCCGATTTCATATTTGAAACAATGGGTAGCTTGGAATTTTGTTTTAGCGCTTTTAAAATATGGGTAGCGCTTTTTCTAAATCCTAATATACGTATATATTGTGGTCCACCGTTATTATGAAATTCCCAGAATTCCTCCTTACGGATTTGAAGCAGAGTATAAAGGAGGGTTCTTTGAATTTTTGTCATGGTATACCTTTTAGTTTTAACTTCCCTTAACAAATCCTCTATTTGATAATGATTCCTTGCGTAATTTTTGATTCTATGTTCTAACCCTTCCTCCATTTCCATAAAGCTCCTTAAATCATCGATGTTCAATGTCCTAAGAAGGTATTGGATTTCTGGAGAAAAATCATTGTAGTATACAGGCGCTAAGCCTTCATTTATTGCTCCCAGGAACAAATCAGCAGAGGTTTTGGGCATGGTCTTATAAAGGATATCCTTTTTAGAATTTTTAAGTGCGTACCTTATTCCCGTAGCCGATGCAATAGGTGAATCTATGCAAAGGGATTGATAAGGAGACCCCTTTCTTTTAATAGTAAAAGGCTTAATATTGCTATTTAAGGTTTTTAAAGCCTTTAGGTATTCGATGGCTAGGATATTATTGGGGGAAGATAGGATATGGTCTAATCCATCGGCTCCCCCTTTTTTTTCCATAGAATAAATTAGGGCCTTGCTTCTTGCAACAGGAAAGGATAGACCTTGAAGCAAATAGACTTTTAAAATTTCTTTAAATTCTTTTGATTCATTGTATAAAAAATCAGCCACTTGCGATAATAATTCTAAAAAGCCGTATTCGCTGCCAAAGCACACCGAATCAATAATCCCTGATTGATGAAGAAGTGATACGGCACCTAATGAAAAAAACTCCGCACTGGCTGTTGCATACATTAAGGGCAATTCTAAAACTAAATCTGCCCCTGCCTCTAAGGCCATAGTTGTACGTACCCATTTATCAACGATAGCAGGTTCACCCCGCTGAACAAAGTTTCCGCTCATAATTACAACGGAGGAGTCTGACTTGGTAATTTCTTTAGATTTTTGTAAATGATAAAGATGCCCATTATGAAATGGATTATATTCTGCAATCAAACCTACAGTTTTCATGAACAACCTCCAAGAGGGTATTTTAGTTTTATTATTCTATGAATGTTATTAGATGTCAATATATACTACAATCAAAGTCCTTCCCCAAAAAATATCTATTTATAAGATTAAAATAAAAACAACAAATCTTTCTTAAGACTATTGTATACAATGAACAAGTTGTTTATAATAGATACATGAATACAGTTGAGAGGAGAAACATTGTGAATTTCATACAATTTATCAAACAAAAAGCAAAAAGCGATAAAAAAACAGTTGTTTTACCAGAATCTCTAGATATAAGGACCCTAGAAGCAGCACAAACTATTTTAAAAGAGGAATTAGCAAATGTTGTATTAATTGGAAACAAGGGAGCTATATTAGAAAAATCAAGTGGCTTGGATATTTCAGGAGCCAAGATTATAGATCCTGATACATATGATAATATGAATGATTTTGTGGATACCCTAGTTGATTTAAGAAAGCATAAAGGGATGACTAAGGAAAATGCAGAGAAACTGCTTCTTAATCCCTTGTATCTTGGGGTAATGATGGTTAAAAAGGGTATAGCTGATGGTATGGTTGCTGGGGCAGTAAACTCTACAGCAGACGTTCTTAGGCCTTCCCTTCAAATATTAAAAACTGCACCTAATACAAAATTGGTTTCAGCGTTTTTTATAATGGTTGTTCCTGATTGTGACTACGGTGCCGATGGTACATTTATTTTTTCTGATGCAGGACTTGTTCCAAATCCGAATTCCGAGGAATTGGCTGCGATTGCCTTAAGTTCAGCTCAATCCTTTGAACAATTAGTTGGCAAAGAACCTGTTGTAGGTATGCTTTCCTTCTCGACAAAGGGTAGTGCCAGCCATCCCGATGTAGAAAAGGTAGTAGAGGCTACTAAAATAGCAAAAGAACTGGAGCCTACTTTAAGAATAGATGGAGAATTTCAACTGGATGCTGCCATAGTACCTAGTGTTGGGGCAAGCAAGGCTCCGGGAAATGATATTGCAGGCAAGGCCAATGTTCTTATATTTCCCGATTTGGACGCAGGTAATATTGGATATAAATTAACCCAAAGATTAGCAAAAGCTGAAGCCTATGGCCCTATTACCCAAGGGATTGCTAAACCGGTTAATGATTTATCAAGGGGCTGCAGTGCTGAAGATATTGTAGGAGTTGTAGCAATTACTGCTGTACAAGCCCAGCTATCTTAATAAAATCAATATATTCTTATTTTGGCGGTAGGATTATCTATAATATTTTTTTGTACTATTTTAATTAAGGAGACGATTGGAATGAATATACTTGTAATCAATTGTGGGAGTTCTTCATTAAAATACCAGCTCATTAATATGAAAGAAGAGCAGGTGTATGCCAAGGGGCTTTGTGAAAGAATAGGAATAGAAGGCTCAAGATTAAAGCACACCCCAGAAGGCAAAGAAACGATTATTAAAGAATCTCCAATGCCTAATCATAAAGAGGCAGTAAGACTAGTGATTGATGCATTGACTGATAAAGAATACGGTGTTATAGAAGGTATGGATGAAATATCTGCAGTAGGCCATAGAGTTGTTCATGGGGGAGAAAGCTTTAGTGAATCGGTTATTATCGATGAAGAAGTAATCAAGGCCATAGAAGCCTGCAGTGATTTAGCTCCTTTGCATAATCCACCAAACCTAATAGGAATAGAAGCTTGTAAATATCTAATGCCTAACACTCCAATGGTGGCGGTATTTGATACAGCATTTCACCAAACAATGCCACAGCATGCTTATTTGTATGCGATTCCCTACGAATTATATGAAAAACATAAAATTCGCCGTTATGGTTTTCACGGAACTTCCCATAAATATGTAGCCTACAGGGCAGCAGAAATTTTGCAAAAACCTATTGAAGAGTTAAAGATTGTTACCTGCCACCTAGGAAATGGAGCTAGTGTATGTGCCATAGATAGAGGAGAATCCGTAGATACCAGTATGGGATTTACACCTCTTGCAGGGTTGGTTATGGGAACTAGATGTGGGGATATTGACCCTGCCATTGTAAGTTTCATAATGGAAAAAGAAAATATCTCAGCCCATGAAGCAGATGATATATTGAACAAAAAATCTGGAGTACTTGGATTGTCAGGGGTATCTAGTGATTTTAGAGATATAGAAAACTCCATGGAAGATGGAAATGACAGAGCAAAATTAGCTATGGATGTATTTAACTATACCGTTACAAAATATGTAGGTTCCTATGCGGCGGCAATGGGAGGGTTGGATGCCATTGTATTTACAGCAGGTCTTGGGGAAAACAACCATGAGGTAAGAAGAGACATATGTAAATATCTGGGATTTTTCGGGGTTAAGGTAGATGAAGAAAAGAATAACTGCAGAGGCATAGAAAGAGACTTTTCATCCCCCGATGCAAAAGTACACTCTTTAGTAATTCCAACTAATGAAGAGCTGATGATTGCCCGTGAAACAAAGAACTTGCTTAAAAAATAATTTATTGACAAATAATAACCCTGTATGTATAATATCAAGAGTGAGCCTACAGGGGTGATAATATGATACTGGATGTGTCTAGAATTATGAAGATTCCTGAGGATACTATGGAATTATCCTTTAAAGAGGACTTTGATTTTATAGAATCCAAAAATGGAAAGATACAATTATTAAAACCTGTTGAGTTTAATGGTACAATGATTAAGGATGGAGATATACTTTTTTTAGATGGAAATCTTGAAGTCCTTTTTAAGTTGTACTGTGATCGTTGTATGACACAAGTTAAGACACCTTTATCGATAAGGGTTACTGAAAGATTTAAAAAAGAACTGCCCTTTGATGATGAAGAAGAAATTCATGGTTTTAATGGAAGTGAAATAGATTTAACACCTATTCTCACCGGTGTAATTTTACTTAATATGCCGATGAAAGTAGTGTGTAATGAAGAATGTAAAGGACTTTGTCCAGAATGTGGTCAAAATCTTAATGAACATACCTGTGATTGTAAAGAGGAATTTTTAGACTCACGGTTTTCAGCCCTAAAAACATTGTTTAAGGATTCAGAATAAATCTTTCACTTCATGATAAGTTTTAAGCAACTTTAATCATGGGTAAGGAGGTGTAGAAATGGCAGTACCAAAAGGGAAATCTTCTAAATCTAGAAGAGATAAAAGAAGAGCAAATTGGAAGTTAACTTCCCCAAATCTAGTTGAATGTCCAAAATGTGGAGAATTAATGATGCCTCATAGAGTATGTAAAGCTTGTGGAACATACAACAAGAAAGTAGTATTAGATGTAGAATAAAACTTATAAAGACAGCTTTTGCTGTCTTTTCTCATATAAAGTTTTATACAAAACTTATCTATAACCATTTAATGAATGGATATGGGAAGAGGAGGATACCATGGGGAAAAAAGCTATTATTGCCATTGATGCAATGGGGGGAGATAATGCCCCTTTTGAAATCGTTAAGGGTTCTATAGAGGCAGTAAACCAAAAGGATATAGAAATTATTTTAGTTGGGGACGAAAGTAAAATTGCAAGGGAGTTAAAAAGTTATTCCTACGATCCGTCTAAACTATCCATCGTTCATGCCTCGGAAGTTATTGACATGGAGGAGGCGCCGGTTATTGCCATAAGAAAGAAAAAAGACTCTTCCATGGTAGTGGGATTAAATTTGCTTAAGGATAAAAAAGCAGATGCCTTTATATCAGCGGGAAGCACGGGAGCCCTTTTAGCGGGGGGGACATTCCTAGTAGGAAGAATAAAGGGGGTAGAAAGGCCTGCCCTTGCACCTTTGATACCTAACAAAACAGGTTTTTCCTTATTAATTGACTGTGGGGCAAATATGGATTCTAAGCCTTCCTATCTATCCCAGTTTGCACAAATGGGTTCCATATATATGGAAAATATTATGGGCGTTTCCAATCCAAAAGTCGGACTTATCAATGTTGGTGTAGAAAAAGAAAAAGGAAATCAATTAACGAAAGAAGCGTACTCCTTAATGGAAGAATTGGATATTAATTTTATGGGTAATATAGAGGCAAGAGATATTCCCTACGGTAGGGCCGATGTTATTGTTTGTGATGCTTTTACAGGCAATATTATCCTAAAATATACCGAAGGCTTTGGGCTTTCCTTATTTGATATAATCAAGGAAGAACTTATGGGAAGCACTTTATCAAAAATAGGGGCGTTGCTTTCTAAATCTGCATTTAAAAGAATCAAGCATCGTTTTGATTATACTGAATATGGAGGGGCTCCTATGTTAGGACTACAGGGTTTGGTAATAAAAGCCCATGGAAGTTCTAATTCGAAAGCTATTTTTAGCGCTATTTGTCAAGGGATTCAATTTAAAGAGCAAAAGATAGTAGAGCAAATAGAACAAAGAATTAATCAATAACACATTTTCATATTGACGGTTTTGGTAGTATATACTATTATCAAAGTATAAAAACTGGAAGGGTGATTAAATGATACTTAAAAAGGTTAAGGAAGTCATTGCTGAACAACTCAATATTCAAGAATCGGAAGTTTCCGAAGATACTTCTTTCCAAGATGATTTAGGCGCAGATTCCTTGGATATATTTCAAATTATAATGGCATTAGAAGAAGAATTTGATATAGAAATATCAAATGAAGACGCAGAAAAGATTAATACCGTGAAAGATGCCGTAGAATATATTAAAAATACAGCTTCTGGCGAATAAAAGTCCTTTAAAAGGACTTTTGTTATTATTGTAAAAATATGAAGGTGAGAGTATGAAAAAACCAAATCCAAAGGCAGTTGAAAGTTTTGAAGGGATTATTAAATATTCATTTGAGGATAAAAAGTGGATATTAGAAGCTCTAACCCATAGCTCCTATTCCAATGAGAATAAGAAGTTAAGTATTCCAAATAATGAACGATTGGAATTTCTTGGAGATGCTATATTGGATTTAATTATCAGTGATTATATTTTCAATCTATATCCCCATATGCCGGAGGGTGAGCTAACGAAATTGCGGGCAACTATTGTTTGTGAGCCTTCCTTAGCAAATACGACCCTTAAACTTAATATAGGAAAGTTTTTATATCTAGGGAAAGGAGAAGAACTTACCGGGGGAAGAAAAAGAGCCTCTATTTTGGCAGATGCATTTGAAGCAGTCCTTGGGGCAATTTATCTTGATGGACAAATGGAACAAGCTACTAAATTTATACAAAGATTTTTAATTCCCTCAATTCCATTGATAAAAAATAATAATATGTACATGGATTACAAAACACTTTTACAGGAGGAAGTGCAAAAAACTAGTATAGAACCCCTCGAATATTGTATTATAGATGAAATAGGACCGGACCATAATAAAGAATTTTATGTAGAAGTAAGGCATCATGCCATTGTATTAGGTACAGGCAAGGGCAGAAGTAAAAAAGAAGCAGAACAAAATGCAGCTTACAATGCATTACAGAAAAATTAATTGTTTATGCTTTTTATGAGGTGAAATTTATGAATCTAAAAAGATTAGAAATACAGGGATTTAAATCTTTTGCAGATTATTTAAAATTGGATATCAATAAGGGGATTACCGCTGTTGTAGGCCCCAATGGCAGTGGAAAAAGCAATATTGCTGATTCTGTCAGATGGGTTTTAGGAGAGCAAAGCCCAAAAACCCTTAGGGGGGCAAAGATGGAAGATGTCATTTTTTCGGGTACCCAAAATAGAAAACCCTTGGGATTTGCCGAAGTTTCTATTACCTTAGATAACTCTGATGGAAAGATACCGATTTCATATGGGGAAGTAACTGTCACTAGAAGGGTCTATCGTTCCGGGGAAAGTGAATATTTTATCAATCGGACCTCATGCCGTTTAAAAGACATCCATGAATTGTTCATGGATACGGGGGTAGGAAAAGAAGGATATTCCATAATAGGACAAGGTCAGATTGATAGAGTACTCAGTACAAAACCAGAAGATAGGCGGTTTTTATTTGAAGAAGCAGTGGGAATTGTAAAATATAAAAGCAGAAAGCAAGAGGCGGAAAAAAAGCTCGAATTAGAGAAACAAAACCTCATAAGGGTCAGGGACATTATCTTAGAGCTAGAGAAACAAATTGAACCTTTGTCCATTCAGGCAGAAAGGGCAAAACAATATCTTGATATCAAGGAAAAATTAAAAGAGGTTGAACTAAATTTATTTATTCAGGAGGCGGACCTTCTAAAGGAAGAACTATCTTCCCTTGAAGGTAGTTTTTCCATAAACAAGGAAGAACTTAATAAGCAAAAGGAAGTACAAACTAAGCAAAAAGAAGAATGTACTTGCCTAAAAAGGGCCTTAGAGGAGATTGAAAATAAGATATTCCAAACTCAAAATGAGATTCTAGAACTTAGAACCTCCATCGAAAAAACAGGGGGCAGCAATAAGGTCATACAACAGCAAATTGAACATTGCCTCCTTAATGTAAAAAGATTACAGGACGAATGTAGTAAGGTGGATAGCAAAAAAAGGGTAGTGGAGGATGAAAAAACACAAGCTGCAGTTAAATCTAGGGGCCTTTCCTTAAACTTAAAAGCAAAAAAGGCCCTCTTAGAAGAAAAAGAAAATAACTTCTACGAAATTACCCACCTTCTAACTAGTAACGAAACAAAAATTGAAGATTTTAAATCTGATATCATTGAAAAAATGAATGAGTCTTCTGAAATAAAAACAATTATACAAAAGCTAACCGGCTCCATTGAGCAATTAGATAATCGCAAGGAACAAATTAAAACTGAAAAAGCTAAGAATCAGACTCAATACAAAGAAAGCCAAATACATTTAAAAGCCTTACATAAATTGCAGCAGGATCAGGAATTACAAAAGCAAAAATCCGAGGAACAAATAAATAAGCTAACGGATATGAATCATCATTTAGCCCATAAAATTAATGGGGAAACCATAAACTTAAATAACCTAACCGAGAAAATGCATCGGTATAAATCTAGACAGCAAGTTTTAAACCAAATGAAAAAAGAATATGAAGGTTTTAATAAAAGCGTAAAAAGTATTCTAAAATTAAAACAAAATAATCCAAAGGCGTGGGGCGGCATCTGCGGTGTTGTGGCTGAATTAATTCAGGTGCCTAGAGGCTATGAAACAGCTATTGAAGTAGCTTTAGGTAGCAGCATGCAAAACATAGTTACAACTACGGAAGAAGCCACCAAAGATGCAATTGAATACCTAAAGAAAAATCAATTAGGAAGGGCTACGTTTCTTCCTCATTCAGCCATAAGGGCTAGGGAATTGGGAAATGAGAAAGATAGCTTACTAAAAGAAAAGGGAATACTAGGAATCGCCTCCACCTTAGTAACCTATGATAGTTTTTATAATAATATCATTTCCTATCTTCTTGGAAGGGTCCTAGTGGTCACAAATCTCGATTATGGTATAGCTTTAGCCAAAAAATACAAGCATAGATATAAAATAGTCACCCTAGAGGGGGATATCTTAAATACTGGGGGGTCTATGACTGGGGGAAGCATTTATCAAAAATCCTCCAATATCTTTGCAAGAAACAGAGAATTAATAGAGTTATCCCATGAACTTAATAAACTCATAGAAGCTATAAAAGAAACCCAAAGGCATTTAGAAGACCATAAACATCTAAGGGATTTAAACATAAGCAAGATAGAAAAGGAAAAAGAGAAATTACAAGAAATAAATATGGGGCTTTTATCTAAAACACATGAAATAAAACAATGCAAAGAGCTTATAAATCAGTTAGAGGATAAGGAAAAACAACTTTTAATAGAAATGGAACAGCTAGGTATCCAACATAAAGAGACATCTTTAACTTTAATAGAAAAAAGCAATCAGTTAAAAGAAATGGATAATGAAATTGAAAAAATCCATTCAAGAATAGAATCCCATCAATTAAATTTGCAGGAGGAAAAAATCTCAAAGGATGCATTGGCAGAAGAAATAACAAAATTAAGAATAGAAATTTCATCATTGCAACAGGATACAAATCATATATATCAGGATATTGAACGATTAGAAAAAGAAATAACAACCCTAACATTAGAAAAAGAACAAAGAGAAAAAGAAATAAAGACATATAAGGAACAAAAAGAAGAAAAGAAAAAGGAAATACAAAAAAACAAAGAAGAAATAAAAACCTTAGATTTAACCCTAGAAAAGAAATTAGAAGAACAAGTTTCTTTACAAGAAGCCAAGAAAAGTAAGGCCACCAAGCTAGATGTATATGAAGGGGCCATGGATAAAACCACGGAAAATGTGGAGCTCCTTACACAAGAAATCAACAGGATAGAAAATAAAAAGATAAAGCTAAAACTAGAACAGGAAAATCTATATAATACGATTTGGGAAGAATACGAGCAGACCTACCACTCTGCCCTAAAATTTAAAACTGATATGGGCACAGTATCGACAATGAAAAAGCAATCCATAGAGTATAAAAATCTAATAAAAGGCTTAGGAAATATTAATTTGGATGCAATTTCTGAAAACCAAAAGGTGAAAGAAAGATATCAGTTTTTGTCAGAGCAGAAACAAGATATACTTTCCGCAGAACAAAAACTCTATAGCATCATCAAAGAATTAACAACCTCTATGGAAAAACAGTTTACCCAAAACTTTGCCACCATATCTGATAATTTTAACGAAGTGTTTAAAGAGCTTTTTGGAGGGGGGAAAGGCTACCTCCAACTAACCGATGAGGAAAATGTATTAGAGTCAGGGATTGAAATCATTGCCCAACCTCCAGGGAAAAAATTACAAAACATGATGCTTTTATCCGGAGGGGAAAAGGCATTAACTGCTATTGCCTTATTATTTTCCATACTTAAGATGAAACCTTCCCCATTTTGCATATTGGATGAAATAGAGGCGGCCCTAGATGATGCCAATGTAAATAGATTTGCAGGATACCTTAGTAAATTTGATAAGGATGCCCAGTTTATTGTAATCACCCATAGGAAAGGAACCATGGAAGCTGCCGATACCCTATATGGTGTAACAATGCAGGAGCAGGGCATTTCAAAACTACTATCGGTAAAGCTTTCTGATTTACAAGAAAATGAAGAAGCAAGCTAATAAGGAGTGAAAAAGGGAATGTTTAAAAAATGGTTTAAAAAAGATGAGAATGAACCAAAAGAGGAAAACCAAATTCGAGAAGAAGTAGAGGAAGTAGAAGAAATAGAAGAAATAGAAGAAATAACCCATGATTCCCAACCTAAGTCGGGATTTTTTACCAAATTGGTTAAGGGTTTAAGTAAAACCAGGAACAATATAATGGACGGTATAGACCAAGTTTTTAAATCCTTTACAAAAATCGATGAAGGATTGTACGAAGAGTTGGAGGAAGCTCTTATAATAGCTGATATTGGGGTTAATACAACCTTAAAGATTATGGATAACCTCAGAAAAGAAGTAAAAGAAAAAAAGATTACCGATACAATAAAACTGAAACAATTATTAATAGAAGAAATTTCTAAGGTTATAGAAAAAGGGGATTCTACCATCTCCATTGAGGATGGGCCAGTGGTTATTTTAGTAATAGGGGTTAATGGGGTAGGAAAAACAACAACTATAGGAAAACTTGCTTATAATATAAAAAAGCAAAACAAAAAAGTACTCCTAGCTGCGGCAGATACATTCCGTGCTGCAGCAATAGATCAGTTAGAAATATGGGGGGAAAGAGCTGGGGTGGATGTTATTTCCCATCAAGAAAATTCAGATCCTGCAGCCGTAATCTTTGATGCTGTTCAAGCAGCCAAAGCTAGGAAAACAGATGTATTGATATGTGATACCGCAGGGCGGCTCCATAATAAGAAAAATTTAATGGAGGAACTAAAAAAGATATTCAGAATAATAACCAGGGAATATCCAGAAGCAAGAAGAGAGGTTCTTTTGGTCCTTGATGCAACCACGGGACAAAATGCTCTTCAACAGGTTAAATTATTTAAGGAAGTGGCGGATATAACAGGAATCATATTAACAAAATTAGATGGGACAGCTAAGGGGGGAATCATTGTATCTATCAACCAAGAAATGAATATCCCTGTAAAATATATAGGAATAGGAGAAGGTATTGATGATTTACAGCCTTTTAACCCCCAAGAATTTGCCAAGGCATTGTTTGGTGAAGAAAATAATTAAAAAAATCTTGACAAACCCCTTTCTATGCTATAGAATATCTCTGTAAAGCATATAAGCTTTACACCTTAAATTTTATATAAGGGTGATTTTATGGAACATATTTTAGAAATCACGCTTCTGTATGACTTTTACGGGGGATTGCTAACGGATAAACAAAAAGACATATTTGAATTGTATTATCATGATGATTTATCCTTAGCAGAAATTGCTGAACAATTTAGCATTAGTAGGCAGGGGGTTTATGATACCTTAAAGCGCTGTGAAACTTTATTGTTTCAGTATGAAAATGCCATTCAATTGGTCAAGAGATTTATTAAAAGCAATAACTCAATCAAAAAAATGATTGACAAAATGGAAGAAATAGAAAAAAACCTAGAGTATCCCGATAAAATACTAATGCAGATTAAAGATATGAAGGATATGGCATATAAAATATTAAATGGATGAATTAGGAGGCCCTTCTATGGCTTTTGAAAGTTTATCTGATAAGCTTCAAGATGTTTTTAAAAAACTAAAAAGCAAAGGTAAACTCACAGAAAAAGATGTCACTGCAGCTCTTAGGGAAGTAAGGCTTGCCCTGTTAGAAGCAGATGTCAACTTTAAAGTTGTAAAGATCTTTGTTAATAAAATAAAGGCTAGGGCAGTGGGACATGATGTTCTAGAAAGCTTAACTCCAGGCCAGCAGGTTGTAAAAATCGTCCATGAAGAGCTCATTGACTTGATGGGCAATACCCAAAGCAAGCTTACCTTCTCTAATACCCCACCGACAGTTTATATGATGGTGGGCCTTCAAGGGGCAGGTAAAACAACGACCTCCGGCAAATTAGGAGCACAAATAAAAAAATTAGGCAAGAAACCTTTACTTGTTGCCTGTGACATTTACCGACCGGCAGCTATCAAGCAATTAGAGGTTGTAGCATCCCAAGTAGGAGTACCTGTGTTTTCTATGGGGAATTCTAAAAGCCCTGTAGATATAGCAAATAAGGCTCTTTCCCATGCAAAAGACAACCATAATGACGTGGTAATCATTGATACCGCAGGGCGACTTCATATCGATGAAAAACTTATGGATGAACTACAGGATATTAAAAACACCGTAAAACCTCAAGAGATTCTTCTCATTGTTGATGCTATGACAGGTCAGGATGCAGTGAATGTAGCAGAAAGTTTTAATGAAAAGCTGGGTATTGACGGAGTAATATTAACAAAGTTAGATGGGGACACCAGGGGTGGGGCAGCATTATCTGTCCGCTCAGTAACCAATAAACCCATCAAATATATAGGATTAGGGGAAAAGTTAGAAGATTTACAGCCCTTTCATCCAGATAGGATGGCATCCCGTATATTGGGCATGGGGGATGTTCTTACCTTAATCGAAAAAGCTCAACAAAATTTTGACGAAAAGAAAGCCCTAGATTTAGAAAAGAAACTTCGCAAAATGGAATTTGACTTCGATGATTTCCTAGAACAAATGCAGCAAGTTAAAAAAATGGGACCATTAAATCAAGTATTAGGAATGATTCCGGGAATGAACATGCAAAAACTTGGGAATGTGGAAGTCGATGAAAAAGAGATTGCCCATGTAGAAGCTATTGTACAATCCATGACCAAAGAGGAAAGAAAAAATCCCTCCATTTTAAATGGTTCTAGAAAGAAAAGGATTGCCGCCGGCAGTGGAAGAAATTTGCAGGAAGTAAATAGGCTTCTAAAACAATTCGAGCAAATGAAAAAGATGATGAAACAGTTTTCAGATATGGCAAAAGGCAAAAAAGGAAAATTTAAACTTCCTTTTATGTAATATAGATAAATTTTTTAAGGAGGTGAAAACACATGGCAGTTAGAATCAGATTAAAAAGAATAGGTGCTAAAAAAGCTCCTTTTTATAGAATAGTTGTGGCCGATTCAAGATCTCCAAGAGATGGTAAGTTTATTGAAGAAGTTGGATACTATGACCCAACTAAAGAGCCCGCAGAACTAAAAGTCAATGAAGAACTTGTTCAAAAATGGCTTAAAACTGGTGCTCAACCTTCTGATACAGTAAAATCTTTACTTAAAAAAGCTAATGTACTTCAATAGTTATAATTTAACGCAAATCCATTTAAGGTTTAGCGGAGGTGTTATGAATGAAAGAACTAGTTGAAATGATCGCAAAAGCTTTAGTAGACAACCCTGAAGAGGTAAGGGTAAATGAAGTAGAAGGAGAACGCTCTATCATTCTTGAACTAACCGTTGCTTCGGAAGATATGGGCAAAGTTATAGGAAAGCAAGGACGTATTGCAAAAGCAATCCGTACAGTTGTAAAAGCAGCAGCAATCCGTGAAAACAAACATGTGGTTGTCGAAATTTTACAATAAGTTTTAAGGTTAGGGATAATTCCTAACCTTTTTTTCTATTTTGTAGATACACCATAAAACCCCACAATGATTAAGGAGAAGAAAAAATGCCTGATTATATAGAAATCGGAAAAATAGTAAATACTCAAGGGATAAAAGGAGATTTAAGGGTAATCCCCACCACTGATGACCCAAAGCGTTTCGAACTTTTAGAGTGTATTTATATAGAAAAGAAAAATGAACTGATAAAATATGAAATTGAAAGAGTCTGGTATCACAAGCAATTTGTCATATTAAAATTAAAAGAAATAGTTTCAATGAACGATGGAGAAGCCTTAAAGAACACCATAATCAAAATTCCAAAAGAACTGGCGCTTCCCTTAGAAGAAGATGAATACTACATTGGGGATTTATATGACATGGAAGTTTACACCGATGAAGATGAATATTTAGGCAAAATTAATGACATTATTTTTACTGGAAGCAATGATGTCTATATTGTAAAAAACGAAACAGATAAAAAGGAAATCCTTATTCCTGCTATAAAACAGTGCATTTTAAATATAAACATAGAAGAAAAGAAAATGATTGTGGCTTTGATGGAAGGATTGAGGGAGTGATGAATTTTTATATATTGACATTGTTTCCTGAAATGATTATGTCTACCATGTCCCACAGTATCATAGGAAAAGCACAATCCCAAAACAAGATTAAAATTGAGTGTATCAATATTAGGGATTTTGCCGGGAATAAACATAAACAAGTAGACGATTATCCCTATGGAGGCGGGGCTGGAATGGTGATGCAGCCCGGACCCATATACAATGGGTATAAAAGCATCATCAATCAAAAAAATATAAAACCAAGGGTGGTATATATGTCACCCCAAGGCAAAACCTTTTCCCAGGCCCTAGCTAAAGAATTATCCCGGGAAGAAAATATAATCATCCTCTGTGGGCACTATGAAGGAGTGGACCAGAGGGTTATCGATGAAATAGTAACGGATGAAATATCCATCGGAGATTATATATTAACCGGAGGAGAACTAGGGGCAATGGTTATTATAGACTCCATCTCAAGACTACTTCCCGGGGTTCTTGGAAAAGAAGAATCCTACCAAGAAGAATCCTTCACTAACCACTTATTAGAATACCCCCAGTACACAAGGCCACCAATTTTCAAAGATAGAAAGGTGCCCGATATCCTATTATCCGGTCATCACTCAAATATAGAGAAATGGAGAAGGGAGCAATCCATCCTTCGAACCCATAAAAAAAGGCCGGATTTACTACAAAAAGCAGACCTAACCGACGAAGATAGAACTTATATACAAAAAATCAAAAATACCTAATAATGGTACACCTGTCTGCCATTTTTCTAAATTTCCCGTTGCAATTATTTATTTTGTATGCTATACTTTTAAATTGTGAGTACGGGCGTTCCGCTGCTATATGTATAAGTATGAACGTCTATAATGGAAGGAGGGTACTTCATGAACGAAATTATTAAAGCAATTGAAAATGAACAATTAAAAGACGATATAACTCCTTTTAATGTTGGGGATACCGTACGTGTATATGCTAAGGTTAAAGAGGGAAATCGTGAAAGACTTCAAATGTTTGAAGGGATTGTATTAAAAAAACAACACGGGGGAATCCGTGAAACCTTTACTGTAAGAAGAATTTCTTATGGTGTTGGTGTTGAAAGAACATGGCCTCTTCACTCACCTAATATTGATAGGGTTGAAGTAGCAAGAAGAGGTAAAGTAAGACGAGCTAAGCTAAATTATCTCCGCACCAGGGTGGGTAAAGCTGCAAAAGTTAAAGAAATTATCTAATACTAAAGGGACTCATAAGTCCCTTTTTGTGTATATGAAAGCAGGTGAATCATGGAAGATAATCAAAACAATACAAATAAATCATTTTTTAAATCTGAGATATTTGAATTCATAAGAGATATTATTTTTATCCTTGCCGTTGTTGTTTTCATAAGAACCTTTGTCTTTGAAAATACAAAAGTAAGTGGCCCTTCTATGGAGCCCACTTTATATGACGGTAATATATTAATTGTTAATAAATTCGAATACCGCTTTATAAATCCCAAAAAAGGGGAGATTATAGTTTTCCCTTATAAAGGAGATCCTTCAAAGCATTATATTAAAAGGATTATAGGTCTGCCGGGGGAAGTGGTTGATATTCGGGATGGCATTGTTTATATTGATGGGGAATTATTAGAAGAAGATTATCTTCTTGAACCCATGTATACCATGGGGGAAGTCACCTACCCATTTAAAGTCCCTATGGATACATATTTTGTTATGGGGGATAACCGTAACAGAAGTTCTGACAGCAGATATCAGGATGTCGGGACTATCGAAAAATCAAAAATTACAGGGCGCGCAGTGATTAGGTTGTGGCCTTTTAACCAAATAGGATTTATTAAATAAAATTATTGGTAGTGGATGGGCATATGAGAGAGAGTAAAAAAAAGGTAATAACAGAATTGTTAGAATGGTTTAAAGATATACTAATCGCAATGGTAGTCACTTTATTTATTGTGGTCTTTCTTTTTCAAAATACCCAAGTCATTGGGGATTCTATGGAGCCTACCCTCCAAGATGGAAATTCTGTTATCGTAAATAAATTCATTTATCGTTTTAAACCTCCACAATATGGAGATATTATTGCCTTTGAATATCAAATGGACCCCTCCCAATACTTTATCAAAAGGGTAATAGGAGTTCAGGGAGATACAATCGATATCAAGGCAGGAAGGGTATATCTAAACAATCAGGTCCTAGAAGAATTATATATACTAGAACCGATGAATGAATTCATAGACGGAAATATGCAGTTTCCTTTAGTCATCCCTAAGAATTATTGTTTTGTCATGGGGGATAATAGAAATATCAGCTTAGATAGCAGATATAAAGAAGTAGGATTAGTACCTTTAGGATCAATCAGTGGCAAAGCCTTTTTTAGAATGTGGCCCTTAGGTAAAATCGGGCACTTAAAATAGATACAGGAGTGAGGAAATGAACCAGGAAAGTAAATCCCACGATATTCTTAAAGAAGTTATCAGTTGGGGTAGTGATATTTTAATTGCAATCGTTATTGCATTATTTATTAGGCAATTTGTGTTAGCCCATACGGTGATTCCCACGGGCTCTATGATTCCCACCATCAAAATAGATGATCATGTTATCGTTAATAAGTTATCTTACTATTTTACAAATCCAGAAAGAGGAGATATCATTGTTTTTCATGATAAGATTGATCTCATAAAAAGAGTTATTGCCCTTCCTGGAGAAGAAATTGATTTGAGGGATGGCAAAGTATTAATCAACGGAGTACCTCTTGAAGAGGACTATTTAAATGAGCCTATGGATACAAGTATTTTAGGTACTATTGATTTTCCATATATAGTGCCGGAGGATTCATTTTTTGTCATGGGAGATAATAGGAATGTAAGCCAAGACAGCAGATTCACAGGGCCTGTCAGTAAGGACCAGATATTTGCCAAAGCAGGGCTTCGAATTTGGCCCTTAAACTCCTTTGGATTTCTCAAATAAATTATGAATGAGGAGAATGAAAACAATGAATATACAATGGTACCCCGGGCATATGTCCAAAACGAAAAGATTAATAGCCGATAACTTAAAATTAATCGATGTTGTTATAGAACTGGTTGATGCAAGAGTGCCATTTAGTAGTAAAAATCCGGATATTGACGAACTAGCTAAAAACAAGCCAAGAATTATTGTAATGAATAAAAGTGATTTAGCCGATGATAAAGCAACAAAGGAATGGATGGATTGGTTTAAGGAAAAAGGATATGGGGTAATACCGATTAATTCCATAAACGGCAAAGGCCTCCCGGAGGTGGATCGTTTGGCAAGAGCAATGCTAAAAGAAAAATTAGAAAATGATAAAAAAAGAGGAAGGATTTTTAGGCCCATCAGGGCAATGGTAGTCGGGATACCCAATGTAGGAAAATCTACCTTTATAAATAAATTAGTCGGAAGGGCTAGTACCAAAACGGGAGACCGCCCTGGCGTAACAAAAGGAAAACAATGGATTAAACTAAAAAAAGATTTCGAACTCCTAGATACCCCAGGTATCCTTTGGCCTAAATTTGAAGACATGGATGTAGGTATAAAATTAGCTTTTACAGGGGCTATAAAACAAGAAATATTAGATACCAAAACCCTATCCCTAGAACTTATCAAGTTTTTAACCAAGAGATTTCCAAGCACCCTAGAAAATAGATATAAAGTTACTGAATTAGACTTAAAACCCCCAATGGAAGTTCTTACAGAGATTGGAGAAAAAAGAGGCTTCTTAATTTCAGGAGGAGAAGTTGATTATAATAGGGCTTCTCAAATCATCCTTGATGAACTAAGGTCAGGGAAATTAGGAAATATTACTTTAGAAACCCCGATGGATACCACAGTTTAAAAGAGAAGAACAGGAGAATTCCATGGCTAAATTAAAATCAATTAAACAGATAGAGGACATACTAAAGGAAGTTTCTTATGAGGAACTTCCTAACATTTTAGAAAAAATAAGTGAAGATTCAAGAAAAGGTGTCCAAAATTTAATAAAAAGGTATGAAAATAAATATAAAAAGTATAAAATGGAACTAAGAAGGATTCAAGATTTAAATAAGTACGAGAAGACATTTTATTTAAAGGGTTATCAGGTTATAGCAGGAATCGATGAAGTAGGTAGGGGCCCCTTAGCAGGACCTGTTGTCGCCTGTGCTGTTATTCTTCCTCCTAAATTCAGCATATTAGGCATTAACGATTCGAAAAAGCTCTCCCCTACTAAAAGGGAGGAATTCTTCGATAAAATTAAGAAAGAAGCCCTAGCTGTAGGAATCGGCATTATGAGCCCTGAGACAATCGACTGCATTAATATTTTACAAGCAACCTATAAGGCTATGGAAGAGGCCATCAAAGGGCTTTCTACTTCCCCCCAGATACTATTAATAGACGGAAATAATAAAATCCCAAATATCTTAATCCCACAGCAAACAATAATCAAAGGGGATGAAAGAAGTATTTCCATTGCAGCTGCTAGTATTATAGCTAAAGTAACCAGAGATAGATTGATGGATGCCTATCATGAGCTTTATCCCCAGTATGGCTTTATTAAAAATAAGGGATATGGTACAAAAGAACATATAGATGCCATCAAGGCATATGGCTTATGTCCGATACATAGAAAGTCTTTTACTCAGAATATATAAGTTTTGGAGTGGTTTCTGATGAAAATAAACCAATATGGCGAATTATCTTCCCTTAGCAAACTCTTATCAAAAAATGAAAAGTCCTTTTCTAAATTACATCCTGGGGAAGTCTTTAGGGCCCAAATCATAGATATTATGCAGGGAAAACTATTGCTTCGATTAAATGATGGCACTGCCATGGAAGCAAAACTTCAAAATCAAATACTAGAAATGAAAATAGGGGAAACAATGTTTTTTAAGGTTCAAGTCCATTCCAATGAGCAAATTTTATTGGAGATGCTTACCAATCAAAATGAAAACCCAAAAATCGATATTATAATAGATGCCCTAGATGCTGCAAATCTTTTAGTCCATTCAGACAATATAACGATGGTCGAAAACCTTTTAGATAAGCACCTTCCCATTGACAGTAAGCACCTTCAAACCGTATCTTATCTTCTTAAGAGCAATCCTAACTTGTCCTTGGAACAATTGCTATTTCTAATGAATAACGATATGGAAATAAATCAAAAGAATATTTTTTTATTAAACGGGTATGTAGACCATACAATATCCTTACAAAAACAAGTTGAAAATCTAATTGATGATATCTATGATATCAAAGATAAAGATATCATAGAAGACATCTTAAACCATATAATGGAGATTCAACCAGAGGATAAAAAAGAAATTCCCTACAGACCTTATTGGGATTTAGAAAAAGAAAGGGAGAGTTTAAACCTTATAGCCAAAAATGCTAAACCCCTACCGGAAAATCAAGAAATGCCATCCTATCCTGTGGAAAATGACTTAGAAAATGGACTGAAATCAATGTTTTTCCAAGATAAAAAAGATAATTCTAAGAAATCTTTTATAGTTCAACCCAAAGCATTGCTAAATGAACTTAAAAATGATATTCATATACCGGTAGAGCAATTAAAAAACCCCCTTATCATAAAACAGAATCTCAACAAACTATACCAATACCTTCTCCAAATAGAAAACGCACTAAAAAAGAATCCAACCCCTGAAACTAGCAAAGCATCAAAAATCACAGAAGAAATAAAAAACAATCTGAAGTTCATGAATCACCTAAATAAATATGAATCTTTCATACAAATACCTATAAAGTTAAATCATTATAATACCCAAGCCGAATTGTATGTGTTTCAAAAAAATAAAAAGCTTAGGAAAAATGCAAATACCATATCTGCACTTATAGCCCTTGACTTAAATAGCCTAGGCCATTTGGAAGCCTTTGTTCAAAAAAATGACAAAGAACTATATTGTCAATTTAGATTGGAAAATATAGACTCGAAGGACCTAATAAAAAGCCATATGGGAGAACTGATTAGGACATTGTCCGACAAGGGGTATAAAGTAAAATCCATAACTTTTCAAGAAATAAAAGAACCTTTTAATCTATTGAAATTTTCTAGCAAAAACAATGAAACTCAAGAAGAACCTAAAAGATATTCTTTTGATATGAGGGTGTAAATATGAAAAACAATAAAAACAATAGAACTATTAAAAAGGCTGCGGCCATTAATTATGAAAAAGGAGCCTTAGCCCCTAAGGTTTTAGCTAAGGGGAAGGGGATTGTTGCCGAAAACATAATGGATAAAGCAAAGGAAAAAGATATTCCTATTTTAGAAGATCCCAAATTGGCCAATCTACTAACGGAGCTAGAAATAGGAGCCTTTATTCCGGCCGAATTATATGAGGTGGTGGCAGAAATTCTTGTTTTTGTTGGAAATATGGATCAATTACAGGAGAAAGCTAAATATGAAAAATAATAGAACTATCGGTGATTGGGGAGAAAGAATAGGCGCAGAATTTCTCCAAAGGCAAGGGCTTACGATAAAGGAAAAAAACTTTAGATGCAAAATAGGAGAAATTGATATTATTGCAGAAGAAGGAGGGTATTTGGTTTTTATAGAGGTAAAATATAGGCAGAACCTTTCCCATGGATACCCTAGAGAAGCAGTAAATTATTATAAACAAAAAACTATTTCAAAGGTTGCCCTATGGTATATGAAAAAATATAATCTTTGGAATCGTTCCTGCCGCTTTGATGTCTTAGAAATTCTAGGAAAATATCCAGATGTGAAAATAACTTTGATTCGAAATGCCTTTTTTGCCAGCTAAGATAGGAGGAAAAAAATGTATCAAAGCCGCACAAAGACTTTATCTTTTCATAAAAAAGGAGATTTATATTATTTGACCTTTCCTTCTTTTGATAAAACCCAAAAGGTTCGCCACTGCTTTAGTACCCGCTTAGGGGGAATAAGTAAGGGGATGTTTGATTCCCTTAATCTTGGTTTTAGCAGAGGGGATGAAGACAGTAATGTCATCAAAAATTATGAGATTTTATGTAATGCTATTGGGATAGATACAAAACGATTGGTTTTTTCGGATCAGATTCATGAAACAAAAATAAGGGTTGTTTCTCAAGAGGATTTAGAGCATCTTCCTCTAGAGATAGAAGGGATTGACGGCTTAGTAACTGATGCTAAACAGGTATCTTTAGTTACCTTATATGCGGATTGTGTTCCACTTTTTTTCTTAGACCCAGTGGCCAAAGTGATAGGGCTTTCCCATGCAGGATGGAGGGGAACCGTTGGAAAAATTGGCTTAGAAACCATAAGGGCTTTTAAAGAAAACTTCAATTCAAATCCAAAAGATATTTTAGTAGGTATTGGACCCTCCATAGGAAAATGTTGTTTTGAAGTAGATGAGCCTGTTGCGTATGAGTTTGACTTAGCCTTTAAGAATGCAGAAGGTATAATATACTCAAAACCCAATAATAAATATATCATTGACCTATGGGAAGCCAATAAAAAGGCATTAGTTGAAGGGGGAATACTAGAATCAAATATAACCGTGACTGATTTGTGCACCCAATGCAATAAGGATGTATTTTTTTCCCATAGGGGTCATAAAGGTAAAAGGGGTAGCTTAGCAGCTATTATCGAATTAATATAAATGCAATTGATAAAATTATTATTTTGGATATAATAAAAACATGCTGCATTTTAATAGATTTTGGACATAGGAGTTGTAGCCAAATTGGAAAAATATAAAGAACATAAAATAACTGAGGTTCTCCCCGGAGGCATAGGGGAAGAAGTAGGCATCGAAAAAGGAGATATACTTCTTGCAATTAATGGGCAAAGGATTGAAGATGTTTTTGATTACCGGTATCTTTTATCCGATGAAGAGGTTGTTGTACTTATTCGTAAAAGTTCCCAGGAAGAATGGGAATATGATATAGAAAAAGACATAAATGAGGATTTAGGCCTGATTTTTGAAAATGAACTGATGGATAAGTTAAAAGCTTGTAGGAACAAATGCGTATTTTGTTTTATTGACCAACTTCCACCCCATATGAGAAAGGCGGTTTATTTTAAAGACGATGACTGGAGAATGTCCTTTTTAAATGGTAACTATATTACATTAACCAATATGAGTGATAGGGATATTGAGAGACTTATATATTATCGCCTATCTCCTATGAATATTTCCGTTCATGCAACAGATTCTGAAGTAAGGAAAAAAATGCTAAATAATAAATTTGCCGGGGATATCCTTGAAAGAATTAAAGAAATAATCGATGCAAATATCGAAGTAAATTGCCAAGTTGTTCTTTGCAAGGGACTAAATGATGGTCGGGTTCTTGATAAGACCATAGGGGATTTAGGAAAATTTCTCCCAGCAATCAAAAGCACCTCCGTGGTCCCTGTGGGAATTTCAAAATTTCGCCATGAACTTTTTCCCCTAATTCCCTTTGAAAAAGAAGATGCAAAAGAGACTCTAGATATCATTCATAAATGGCAGGATTATTATAAAGAAAACTATGGCAACACATTTATTTATGCAGCCGACGAATTTTATTTAACTGCAGGAGTAAATGTACCCCCCATTGAAAAATACGAAGACTTCCCACAAATCGAAAATGGGGTGGGCATACTAGCTTTGATGGAAGCAGAATTTGAAGAATATTACAAGGAGCTTCCAGAAGAATTGCCTGATCCCATAGAAATTTCCATAGCTACAGGGGTGGCACCCTATCCATTTATTAATGGATTGGTAAATAAACTAAAAAATAAATACCCCAATCTTTCGGTGCATATTTATCCTATTATCAACTACTTTTTTGGGGATAAAATTACCGTAGCAGGACTTATGACAGGACGAGATATTTTAGAACAATTAAAAAACAAGGATTTAGGGGAGCGACTCTTGCTTCCTCAAAATACTTTTCGAGAAAATGACACCATACTATTAGATGATGTCTATGCCAATGACTTACAAGAACAGCTGGGGATTCCCATTGAGATTATCGGGACCTCCGGAAGGGAATTTATTAATGGAATACTGAATATAAAGGAGAATACCAATGAGTAAACCCATTGTAGCCATCGTAGGAAGGCCGAATGTAGGAAAATCCACACTTTTTAATCGCTTAGCGGGGGAAAGAATATCTATAGTTGAAGATACCCCGGGAGTAACAAGGGATAGGATATATGTAGAAGTTGAATGGCTTAGCCATAAGTTTACCCTAATTGATACAGGGGGTATCGAGCCCAATAGCGAAGATATTATCTTAAGCCAAATGAGAAGACAGGCAGAAATTGCCATAGAAACAGCCGATGTAATTATTTTTCTTGTAGATGTTAAGCAAGGTCTAACAGATTCAGACCATGAAATCGCTAATATGCTTAGGAAATCCCAAAAACCAGTAGTGGTTGTGGTTAATAAAGTCGACAATAACATTCAAGATAATATGGATATCTATGAATTTTATAATCTTGGGTTAAAAGATCCAATTCCAATATCCGCTGCCCAACCTTTAGGGTTAGGAGATATGTTAGATAGGGTGGTAGAATTTTTCCCTGAAAAAGAAATAGTGGATGTTGAAGAGGATGTTATTAAAGTTGCCATAATTGGTAAACCCAATGTAGGTAAATCTTCTCTTATTAATAAGATATTAGGAGAGGACAGGGTAATTGTCAGTGATATTCCTGGGACTACCAGAGATGCCATAGACACTCCCGTAACTATTGGGGAGGACCGATTTGTTTTTATTGACACCGCCGGAGTAAGAAGAAAAAATAAGATAAAAGAAGATATAGAAAGATACAGTATAGTAAGAACCGTTGCTGCCATTGAAAGAGCTGATGTTTCCATTCTACTTATAGATGCAGAAGAAGGAATAACCGAACAGGATACAAAGATTGCAGGCATAGCCCATGAAAGAGGAAAAGCTTCTATAGTAGTAGTAAATAAATGGGATAAAATTGAAAAAGACGATAAAACCATGAACAAATACCTAAGAGATATCGAATCTAGGTTAAGCTATATGTCCTATGCGCCAAAGCTCTTTATATCTGCCTTAACTGGCCAAAGGGTTCCTAGGCTCTTTGAAATGATTAAAACTGTATCACAAAACCACTCCCTTAGGGTTAGCACCGGACTTTTAAACGATATCTTGTATGAAGCGATGGCAATGAATCAGCCTCCATCGGACAAGGGAAAAAGATTAAAAATATATTATATGACTCAGGTAAGCGTAAAACCCCCTAGTTTTGTGGTCTTTGTCAATGACAAGGAACTTATGCATTTTTCCTATGAAAGATATATAGAAAATCAATTAAGAGATGCTTTTGGATTTAAGGGGACTCCCCTTCATTTTATGATTCGGGAAAAGCAGGGAAAGGAATAAGCGTATGTTTAGGATTGCATGTATAATTATTGGGTACCTTATAGGTTGTTTTCAAACTGCCTATATTTTAGGAAAATTAGTACAAAAAATCGATATAAGAAAATTTGGCAGTGGCAATGCCGGTACAACCAATGTCATAAGAGTTATGGGGTGGAAAGTAGGTATCATGACCTTTATAGGGGATTTTATAAAGGGAATTGTTGCTGTTCTTATATGTAAGCTTATTTTTCCTAACAATCCCGAGGCCCCTTTATATGGGGGGATTGCCGCAGTTATTGGCCACAATTGGCCTGTTTTTTTAAACTTCAAAGGGGGGAAGGGCATAGCCAGTACGGTTGGAATACTGCTAGCCTTTGATTATCGGATTGGCTTTATATGTATTGCAGTCATGATACTTATCTTATCCATAACCCGATTTGTATCTCTAGGCTCCGTCATAATGTCAGTTTCCATTCCTATTTTGCTTTTTATATTTTATAAAGGTAATACAGAAGTCATTTTATTAGGGTGTTTTTTAATGTTTTCGGCATTAATTCGGCATAAAACTAATATTAAACGACTCATTAAGGGCACAGAGACAAAGCTTGGTCAACACTCAAATAAAAAATCAGAGGAGGAATAAAATGAGAAAAATTGCTGTTATGGGGGCCGGGAGCTGGGGGACAGCTCTAGCCATATTGCTTTCTAAAAATGGGCAGGACGTCACTTTATGGTGCTTTCAAGAAGAAGAAAAAAAGCAGCTAGAGCGGACTAGGGAAAACTTAGCCTTTCTCCCAGGGATATTTATTCCCAATGATATAACCATAACCAACGATTACAAAGAAGCTTTAACCAATAAAGATATTATTGTTATAGCCATCCCCTCAAAGTTTATTCGCTCAAATATGGAAAGGTTTTCACCCTATTTGACTTCGGACCAAATCATAGTTAATGCTTCTAAGGGGGTAGAAAATGAAACCCTCCTCACCATGTCACAGGTTATCTCTGAGATTTCTCCTAAGAGCCCGGTGGCGGTTATACTAGGACCTAGCCATGCGGAGGAAGTGGCTAGGGATATCCCTACAGCCTGTGTGGTTTCATCTAGGTCAAAAAAGGTAGCTGAAATCGTTCAGGATACCTTTATGACTCCTAAATTTAGGGTTTACACCAATCCCGATTTAATAGGGGTTGAACTAGGAGGAGCCATCAAAAATGTCATTGCCCTAGCAGCAGGAATCGTTGATGGCTTAGGTTTCGGGGACAATACAAAGGCAGCACTTATGACAAGGGGAATGGTGGAAACTACAAGACTGGGGGTTGCCATGGGAGCAGATGTTCAAACTTTCAATGGCTTATCCGGCATAGGAGACTTAATAGTAACCTGTACCAGCATCCACAGCCGTAACCGTCGGGCAGGGGTACTCATAGGAAAAGGTAAGTCCCTAGATGAGGCCTTAACCGAGGTTCAGATGGTCGTAGAAGGGGTACATAGTGCAAAGGCAGCCTATGCCTTATCAAAAAAATATAATGTGGAGATGCCCATAATAAAAGAAATCTATAAAGTGCTTTTCGAAAATAAATCTCCCAAAGAAGCAGTAGTCAATCTTATGATGAGAGATAGGCGGGGGGAACATCAAACAGAAGATGTCCATTGGTCCCATACCGTATCCTGGAAAGATGAGTAAAAATACTCATCTTTTTTTTATAGCTTTCCATAGTGTTTTATATAAATAGGTTTAATTATTTGTAATAATACACTTTTAGAAACATATATTTATTGTGTACCCATACAATATTCAAACCTATTGAAGGAGGGTTAATATGGAAGGTTTCAATATTTATCAAGATATTTCTAAAAGGACGAACGGGGATATTTACATAGGGGTAGTAGGACCAGTTAGAACAGGAAAATCAACCTTCATCAAACGTTTTATGGACCTTCTTGTAATACCTAATATACCCAATAATTACAATAAAGAAAGGGCAAAAGATGAGCTGCCCCAAAGTGCCGCAGGCAAAACTATTATGACTACAGAGCCTAAATTTGTTCCAAATGAATCTGTAGCAATTACCTTAAATGATGAAGTTGAACTAAATGTTCGGATGATTGACTGTGTTGGATATATGGTTCCCGGGGCAACAGGGCATCTAGAAGGGGAAAATCCTCGAATGGTTAATACCCCTTGGTATGAGTATGAAATACCATTTATAGAAGCAGCAGAAATAGGAACCAAAAAAGTAATCAATGATCATTCGACCATAGGCATTGTTGTTACAACCGATGGCACCATAACAGATATTCAAAGAGCAGATTATGAAGAAGCAGAACAAAGGGTAATTAGTGAACTCAAAGCACTTAATAAACCCTTTGTAGTATTGTTAAATTCCGCAAAACCCTATGATGAGCTAGCTCAAGACTTAAACGAAGAATTATCGACCCGCTACAATGTTCCAGTTATTACCTGTAATTGCGCTCAGCTTAAAATGGACGATGTTAATAGAATTATGGAGAGTGTTTTATACGAATTTCCAATTCAAGAAATTCAATTTACATTCCCCAAATGGATTGAAACCCTAGATAAGGACCATTGGATGAAAAAGCAAATCATATCAGCAGTAAAAGAAACCATGGATCCCGTACACAATCTCAGGGAGCTCAAATACTCAGTAGAAGGTTTTAATAACTATGATTTTATCAAAAAGGCATATCAAGAAAAGATTAATCTAGGCAAAGGGATTGTTCGGATTGATTTAATGACTGCAGATGATTTATTCTATAGGGTATTATCTGAAACAACGGGTATGGAAATAGAGGGGGAACATCAACTGATTTCTCTTATTCGCAAATTGGCAGATACAAAGAGGGAATATGATAAGGTATCCTATGCCCTCCATGAAGTTAAACAAAAAGGCTACGGAGTGGTTACTCCCTTATTGGATGAACTTAAATTAGAAGAGCCGGAAATAGTAAAACAAGGAAATCGTTTTGGAGTTAAGCTAAGGGCCAGTGCACCATCTATCCACTTAATAAGGGCTGATATCGAAACGGAAGTATCCCCTATAGTAGGCACTGAAAAACAAAGTGAAGAGCTAGTTAACTATCTAATGAGTGAATTTGAAACTGATCCAAGAAAAATATGGGAATCCAATATCTTTGGCAAATCCCTTCATGAATTGGTGAATGAAGGCTTACAAAACAAATTGTATCGTATGCCGGAAGATGCCCAAATGAAATTGCAAGAAACCCTGCAAAAAATAATTAACGAAGGAAGCGGCGGCTTAATCTGTATTATTCTATAGTAAAAAAAGGTTATTTCTAGAATTTAATCTAGAAATAACCTTTTTTTGTACATGAAACTTGACAATAAAAAAGATTTGTTATACAATACAGGAAAAAATACACATATTTTAACTATAATATGTAAGCAGTTGATAAAATTAATAATGGGGAGAGATTATAGTGAAAGAAGAAATATTTATCCAATTTAATGGGCAGGAAATTTTACATACGGACTTGATTAAACAATTCAAAGAAATGTGGAAAGAAAAGTCTATGAGGGTAAAAGACATCAAATCCTTAAAGCTCTATTATAATGTTGATGAAGAGGCATGTTACTATGTCGTTAATGATAAAGAAACTGGATGCCTTGAATAATTTTAATAGAACACTCATTTATGAGTGTTTTTTACTTGTTTTTTATTATCGTATCCGTTATATTAAAAGTATTATCTTAATAAGTGTGGGGAGTTAGATGACGGAATTAAATTATGCTAAAAATAAAAAAAGAAAGAAAAAAAAGTCGAGAAAAAATAAAACGGCCTTAGGTGCTCTTTTATCCTTTTTTTTAATCACTTATTTAATGGCTTCGGGATTCATGTTAACCAGAAAAGTACCCCTATCCATTGAAGTGGTCCAAATGGGAACCATCAATAACAACATCCATTCAAAAGGGGTAATCATAAGGGATGAAATCCTAGTAAAAAGCCCAAGAGAGGGCAGTATCCAGTACCTTATGTATGAAGGGGAAAAAATCAAGCAACATACCCCCATATGCATTGTTGGTGACAATCCAGCCCTTAATAATCTTCAAAAAGATATAGACAAAGTTAATGATGACATTGTCAAACTACAAAATCAACGAAAAGACTTTTCAACTATACAAAAAGAAGTTCAAGAAATCAATTATCAAATTAGTGATTTGGTCAAGAAATCAAGAGACGCATATTCTAATAAAAACTATGTTCATCTATATTCTCTAAAAAGTGCCATAAAACTCGAAATAGAAAAAAAGCAAACCCTCTTATCGAAAGAAAATACATCTTCCCTACAGGGTTTAATTCTACAAAAAAAAGAATATGAAAATCAGATTTCCCAAAATTCCAATGTAGTCAAAGCCCCTAAGGGAGGCATCATTTCCTATTATACAGATGGATTAGAAGAGAAATTTACTATTGATAATTTAGATAAAATAACCGAAAAAGACATAGAAAAAACTATAGAGATTAAGGATATAAGTCAAAATCAGACTGCCAATAAAAATTCAGCCCTATTTAAAATTGTTGATAATTATGCCTGGTATATTGCCTCTAGTATTTCCAAGGAATCAGCCGAAGGTTGGGAAGAGGGGGATTTCTTTTGGCTTAAGTTTAATGGGGAGCCCCTAGAAATCAAAGTCAATATCCATCGTATTCAGCCTTTAGACAAGGATTTTATGATCATCTTTAAAAGCACGGAAAATATGCTACCCCTTATTTCTAAGAGAAATGTAGAATTTGAAATATTAAAAGACAATATCAAGGGAATTAAAATTCCCATCAATTCCATTGTCAAAAAAATATTTATCAAAATCCCTAAAATCTACCTACAACAATCTGGCAAGCAGCTTGTTGTCATCAAAAAGGGTTCCGAAAACGATGTCCTCATCCCCATTGAAGTTGCTTATGAGGATGAGGAAAACATATATGTATTACAGGATTTTTCCACCCTTAAATTGTATGAATCCCTAATTCTACCACAGGATGCCTCTAAAGAGCTAATATTAAAAGAAAATGAAGAAAAGGTCGGAGTATTTGTCGTAAATGGCGGCATTATAAGGTTTAAACCAATAAAAGTGCTGGTACAAAACAAGGAGTATGCAGTTGTAGAGCAGGATACACCCTCAGGTATACGATTGTATGATCAAGTTGTATCCAACGCAAAGAACGTTAGAGAAAACCAGTTGATTAATCAGTTTAATGTAATCGATAATAAGTAGCGGTAAGGAGTTTTGTTATGAGTTATATTAAGGATAATCTTGAAGAAATCAAAAATAGGATTGATAAAGCAGCAAGAAAAAGCGGAAGAATAGGTGAGGATATCACTTTAATTGCTGTAACAAAAACCATCGACATAGATAAAATTAATGAAGTTTTATCCTATGGAATCCATAATATCGGAGAAAGTAAGGCTCAGGAAATAATGACAAAATATGATTTTATTAAATCCAATACCCTGTGGCATCTCATAGGTCACCTACAAACAAATAAAATAAAATACTTAATTGATAAAATAGGCTTGATTCATTCTGTAGATAGTGAACGCTTGATTTTTAAAATTGACGACATGGCAAAAAAACATAGTAAGATAATGGATATCCTTCTCCAAATTAATATAGCAAGAGATGAAAAAAAATACGGCCTATTAGAGGAGGACATATACCCCTTAATAGATAAAATTAAGGATTTAAAAAATATACGGGTCAAAGGTCTTATGACTATAGTCCCATATGAGCAAAATCCTGAGGATAGCAGGGGGTATTTTAGTAAATTAAAGCAATTATCTGTTGACATTGCCAGTCAAAATATTGATAATATAAATATGGAAGTTCTTTCTATGGGCATGACCAATGACTATGAAATTGCCATAGAAGAAGGGGCAACTATGGTGAGGATTGGGACAGGCATATTCGGGGAAAGAAATTATAATATATAGGGGGCGTTAGAATGGCAAAGTTTTTAGATAAGATGATGGATGTTATGGGATTTGGCGCTGGAATCGAGGATGAATACGAAGAAGAAATAAATGAAATAGAAGAAAAAACCGAAATTCCACAAATTAGAAGTTTGCGTCAAGGATTTAAAGGGAATTCTAAGATAGTTAATATTCACACCAACATTCAGATGGAAGTTATTATAACAAATCCAGAAACTTATGATGAAGCTCAAGAAATATGCGATCATATTAAACTAAAAAAACCCGTAATCATTAATTTAGAAGAAATGGATAACCGCACAGCACAAAGAGTTATGGATTTCTTAAGTGGTGCATGTTATGCCCTTGATGGAGAAGTTCAAAGGGTTTCTAATAATATATTTATCATTGCTCCGGAAAATGTTGATATTGCAGGAAGTTTTAAAGAAGAGTTAAAAACCAAGGGAATTATTCTACCTTGGATGAGTGCAGCAAAATAATGGAGGCTTCTTATGATTTTAGGTGTGGTTTTATATAAGGCAGTATCGATTTTTTTTAATTTACTTAACCTATTAATTTTTGCTCGAGTTTTTTTATCTTGGTTTCCTATTAATAGGGATAATCCTTTCATAATCCTGATATACAAATTAACAGAACCTATTTTACTGCCCGCTAGGAAGCTTATGGAAAAATCTGTTTTTGGCGGTAGGGGACTTATGATTGATTTTTCGCCGCTTATTTCGTTATTGGCTTTAGAATTTATAAGAAAAATACTAATTTATTTTATTTATACTTATCTTTATATCCGATGAAAGGATTAAAATGATTAATAAAGAAACCTATCTGGCTCGATTTAAGGATGCCAAAGAAAAGCTTATGGCAAGCAAAATATTAGATAAAGTGAATATTTGTTTAAGAGATCATACCAATACTTTTACTGATTTTATTAATATGTATTCGGTGGGAAAGTACTTGGACATGGTAAGCCCTATATTAGGACTCTCTGTCCATTCTTTTGGAGGATACATGGATAGCGAAAGGAAAATCATAGGGTTTTGCCCGCAGTATCGCATTCTAGAAGAGACGGACTTCCCAATTTTACCAATGGAAATAACCCTTAAGACCTTTAATAACGAATCAATATCCCATAGGGATTATTTGGGTTCAATCTTAGGTCTTGGGATTGATAGGAGCAAAGTGGGGGACATATTGACCCTTGGACAAGGGGCCATCGTATTTGTTTGCCCCGATATTGCTTTTTATATACTTAACAATTTACTTAAAGTTAAAAACTCAAAGGCCCAGGTTCGTGAAATCACCCTCGAGGAGGTTACTTTGCCAGAACCAAAGATAAAAGAGATATCCTCTACGGTTTCGTCCTTAAGGGCCGATAACGTTTTAAGTTCGGGTTTTCAATTATCAAGGAGTAAAGCAGTAGAATTAATAAAAACCGATAAATCCTTAATCAATGGAACCATAGCCAATCCTTCTTCTAGCGTTAAAGAAGGAGATTTTTTAACCCTTAGGGGACTTGGAAGGATTCAATTGGTTAAAATAAAAGGAAAAACTAAAAAAGATAGAATTAGTATTGTCATACATCGGTATATATAAGGGGGAACTAGATATGCTTACACCATTAGACATTGAATCACAGGAATTTAAGAGAAGGCCTTACGGCTACTCTGTTGAAGAGGTGGACAAGTTTTTAGATGAAATCATTCAATCTTATGAAGTTGTTTACAAGGAAAATATCGAATTAAGAGATAAAATATCTATGTTAAATGAAGGGATACAATATTATAAGACTTTAGAAAAAACCCTTCAAAGCACCTTGGTATTGGCTGAAAAAACCGCAGAAGAAATAAAATCAACGGCATATCAAAAAGGGGAACAAATTAAAAGAGAAGCTGAAAATAGGTCCGGCGAGATATTAGAAGAAGCCCACCAAAAGCTTTTTAATATGAATCAAGAAATAGAAAGATTAAGAAAGTTATATGTTTCAGCTAAGATACAAATTAAGCAAACCCTACTGACCCAATTAGAACTTCTAGAACAATCTGCACTTTCCAAGGAAAATGAAACCTTTGAAGAAAAAACCGTAAGAAAACAAACCAGAAATCTCCATAACAGGGAGCAAAGCACCTTGAGAAATGAGGATGCTCTATGAATCAAATAATTGTCAATACACCTTCAGCAACCTACCCCATATATTTTTCACAGAGTTTTCCGGGTATTTTAACCGCTTTGGATAAACATGGTTTATCAAATAAAAAGATATGCATTATCACCGATGATAATGTGGATGCCCTCTATGGGCAAGAATTATTAGACCTTATAAAGACCCAATTTAAAGAAGTGTATAAGTTTACTTTTCCAGCGGGGGAAGATAGTAAAAATCTACAGACCGTTCAAGAAACTTATCAGTTCTTTGTTAAAAATCATATGGATAGGAATTCCCTAGTCTTAGCCCTAGGGGGAGGAGTCACTGGGGATATGGCAGGATTTGCCGCAGCTACTTATATGAGGGGCATACCCTTTATCCAAATTCCTACCACCCTTCTTTCTCAAGTAGACAGTAGTGTAGGGGGAAAAGTAGGGGTTGATTTTCTTCAAAATAAAAATATGATAGGAGCATTCTATCAACCGGTCTTTGTATACATTAATTTGAATACCCTAAGGACACTACCAAAAAATCAATTGTCCTCTGGAATGGGGGAAGTTATTAAACATGGACTGATACTGGATAGGGATTATTTTTCATTTATCGAGGATTCTTCCCATTTGATTTTTAATTTAGACAAGACTGCTTTAGAAAGCATTATAAAAAGATCCTGTCAGTTAAAAGCAGGAGTTGTTTCGCAGGATGAAAAGGAATCGGGGTTAAGAGAAATTTTAAACTTCGGTCATACCATCGGCCATTCCATAGAAACCCTTCTTAATTTTAAACTTCTTCATGGGGAATGCGTTTCCATAGGAATCGTTGGGGCAGCATATATATCCTATAAAAAGAATCTTATAACCAAGGATGCCTTAGATAGGATAGAAAGGACCCTAAAATGCTATGATTTGCCAACTAGAATTGATTGCCTTAATCCAGAAGATATTTACAATCAAATGCTTTTGGATAAAAAAACAAAAAACAATATCATCCATTTTGTTCTCTTATCACCCCTTGGACAGGCCATAAGAACAGGAGATTTAACCTCAGATTTAATAAAAGCAGCGATTTCTTATATACAAAAGACGTGCATTTAGGGCATGTCTTTTTTTGAAAATTTGTGCCTCTAGTTTCCATTATGCTTTTTTAACCTTTGGGAAAGCTATATAATAAGTACAACAATTTGACTAAATGGAGGACATAATATGACTAACCAACAAATTAATGAACTAAGAAATAGCTTGCTCAGTGAAAAAAAAGAAGCCCAGGAAGAATTAAATAGGATGGAGGAATATGGGCCGCAGGGTTCACTACTTGAATGGACTGATGAAATATCATCTTACGATAATCATCCCGCAGATATAGGCAGCGAAACCTTTGAAATGGAAAAACTAATGGCACTTAATGTTGGACAGCGAAAGTATCTAGAAAATATCAACGATGCCCTTAAAAAAATAGAAAACAACAATTATGGAGTTTGTGAAACCTGTTCTAAAGAAATAGCTTATGAAAGGTTAAAGGCAATCCCCTATGCCAAGGAATGTATATCCTGCGCCAAAGAACATCAAATCAATCCGGATGATTTTGATGGGGATCGCCCGGTGGAAGAGGAAGTAATAGGACCTGTGTTTAATAGGAACTTTATGAAAGAGGAAGAAGGAGATATAAACCATGGGGCGGAAATTTATAGACAATTAGAATCCTATGGTTCTGCCGATAATATGCAGGATTTGGGATGGGGCATAAAAGATTATGACGAAATCAATAATCTATACGATATGCCCTTAGACACAGTGGATGAAGTGGATTTATTATCCAATCAGGATAGGAAAAACTCCATAGAGTAGTTCTTTACACATATAGAGATGAGTGGTATAATTTTTTTGGTTTGAGGGCTCAATTAAGGAGAGAGAGAATGCTTATTTTATTTTTTTTAATTGTATCTGCATTGGTTATAATTGATCAGGTAACAAAATATGCGGCTTTAAATCATTTAAAGAGCATAAATACATTTCCTATTTTTGAAAATATATTTCATTTAACCTTTGTTGAAAATAAGGGGGCAGCTTTTGGAATCTTACAGAATAAACGATGGTTTTTTGTAGTGATTACCCTTATTATATTACTGGGCATCATTTATTATTATATACATCTTCCTAAGGAAAAATCCTTTAAGGTGATTAGGTTTTGTCTTATGTTAATCAGTGGAGGGGCCATAGGAAACTTAATAGATAGACTTCGGCTAGGATTTGTAATTGACTTTTTTGATTTTCGTTTGATTAATTTTCCGGTATTTAATATTGCGGATATCTGTGTAGTAATAGGAACTCTTTTATTAAGTCTAATGATGTTTTTTACCTCTAATGAAGATTTTACAAAAAAGGAAATAGAATAATGGGTGAATCTACATATATTGCAAAGACCAAAGATAAGGGAAAGCGGATTGATGTATTTCTATCAGAAGAACTTAAGGAATGCTCAAGATCCTTTGCCCAAAAACTTATTACAGATAAAAATGTAAAAATAAATCAAGGGTCTGTAAAGTCCAATTATAAAATCAACCCTGGGGATGTAATCGATGTTAATATACCTCCCCTAGAACCCCTAGTGATATTACCTGAGCCTATTTCTCTAGATATTTTGTATGAAGATGAGGATGTACTTATAATAAACAAACCTCAAGGCATGGTCGTTCATCCAGCCCCGGGGCATTATAGCGGAACTTTGGTAAATGGTTTATTGTATCACTGTCCCAAGGAGCTATCAAGGATTAATGGGGATTTTAGACCTGGGATTGTCCATAGGATTGATAAGGATACCTCTGGAATTCTTATGGTGGCAAAAAATGATTTCACCCATGAAAATCTCACAGTTCAATTAAAAGAGCATTCCATTACCCGGAAGTATAGTGCCGTGGTTTATCATAATA
Organism: Candidatus Epulonipiscium sp.; assembly: GCA_012519205.1. Classification (NCBI taxonomy): domain Bacteria; kingdom Bacillati; phylum Bacillota; class Clostridia; order Lachnospirales; family Lachnospiraceae; genus Candidatus Epulonipiscium; species Candidatus Epulonipiscium sp. Next base: position 107,518 of record JAAYQR010000010.1, read on the forward strand.
TTAAAGAAGAATCAGGAACGGTGGATGCTCCCCTTGGTCGCCATCCCATAGAACGGAAGAAAATGGCCATAACCCATAAAAACTCTAGACATGCCATAACTCATTATACGGTTTTGGAGAGGTTTGGACAATTTACCTATATTGAGGCAAGACTTGAAACTGGACGAACCCATCAAATACGAGTTCATATGAAACATATTGGACATCCCTTATTGGGGGATAGGATTTATGGCCCTAAATCTCAGCCTTTTAATTTAGAAGGGCAAATGCTTCATGCTAGGGTTTTAGGCTTTGTCCATCCAAGCTCTAAGACATATATGGAGTTTGAGGCACCCATTCCAAAGTATTTTATGGGCATTGTCGAAAAGCTTAGAAAAAAGTTTTAATACCAATAGACAAGCAGTTTAAAATATGCTAAAGTAAAAACAGTTTCATTCCTTTAAATTAGTACGAGAGACTAGTAAGGATGTCGGGGTATAGTACTTCTATACTGTTTTTTTGATTATGACTTCTTACTTGGGTAAGGAGTTTTTTTATGCAAAACTTTATAATAAAGGAAGTGTTAAATGAAGGTGTCAAAAGAATTAATGGACAAAAAAGCAGTTGAAAGGGCATTGACTAGAATATCCCATGAGATTATTGAGAAAAATAAAGGCGTTGATGATGTTCTATTAATCGGTATCAAAACCAGGGGGATTCCCTTGGCAGAAAAATTATCAAATAAAATCTATGAGGTCGAAAACGTAAAGGTCCCCGTAGGAATATTGGATATTACTTTTTATAGGGATGATTTAAAACATTTATCCGTTCAGCCCATTGTGCATAATCCCAATCTTAAATGGGATGTGGATGATAAGATCGTTATTTTGGTAGATGATGTGGTTTATACCGGGCGCACTGCAAGAGCGGCTATCGATGCTATTATTGATGCTGGAAGACCAAAACTTATACAGCTGGCAGCCCTAATTGATAGGGGACATAGGGAACTTCCTATCCGTCCTGATTTTATAGGGAAAAACATCCCTACTTCGAAGGAAGAAATAGTAAAGGTAATGATTGAAGAAATCGATGGAAAGACTAGAGTTTTATTAGGAAGAAAATAAAATATATTATTAAGGGGAGAATATTTATGGAGATGACATCTAAAGGTAAAGTAATTTTAGCGCTTCAACATGTATTGGCAATGTTCGGGGCCACAGTATTGGTTCCAATACTTACAGGCTTAGATCCTTCCATAGCCATATTGTGCGCTGGGATAGGAACATTAATCTTTCATTTGTGTACCAAGGGCATAGTTCCTGTATTTCTCGGCTCTAGTTTTGCATTCATTGGTGCCATTGGCCTTGTTTTTGCCAATGAAGGAATAGCTGCTGTAAAGGGTGGAGTGATTATTGCCGGCTTAGTCTATGTTGTGATGGCAGGAGCTATAAAGCTCTTTGGGGTAGAAAAAATTCGTTCGTTTTTCCCCCCAATAGTTACAGGACCTATTATTATGGTTATAGGACTTCGATTAAGCCCTGTAGCTATCAGCAGCAGTATGTATGACAACGGTGAATTTAGCCCTGTTTTCTTATTGGTGTCTGCTATAGTGGTAATTACGATGATTGTAATATCGGTATTTGCAAAGGGCTTTTTTAAACTGGTTCCTATTTTAGTAGCGGTTATTATAGGGTACCTTGTTTCTTTGCCCTTAGGATTGGTAAGTATAGAGGAAATTTCAAAGGCACCACTGCTTGGTTTTGAAGTTAAGGCCTTAGAACAAATTATTACACTTCCCCGTTTTACTTTAAGCGGAGTCTTAGCTATTGCCCCCATTGCTTTAGTAGTTTTTATTGAACATATAGGGGATATCACAACCAATGGGGCAGTTGTGGGAAAAGACTTCTTTAAGGAACCAGGGGTTCATAGAACAATGTTAGGAGACGGTTTAGCTACCATAGTAGCTGGATTAATAGGGGGACCTGCCAACACCACCTATAGTGAAAATACAGGGGTATTGGCTGTGACTAAGATGTATGACCCTTCCGTAATAAGATTGGCTGCAGTATTTGCCATTATCATCAGCTTTATTGGAAAGATAGGTGCAATCATAAGATATATTCCTGAACCTGTTATGGGTGGAGTAAGTATTATACTATTTGGAATGATTGCCAGCATAGGGGTTAGAATTCTTATTGAAGCGCAACTGGATTTTGCTTACAGCCGAAACCTTATGATTTCTTCCCTTATACTGGTATGTGGAATAGCTATAGAAGAATTGCCGATTTACGGCACCATTACTATTTCCGGCCTAGCAATTGCTGCCTTGATTGGAGTTATTTTAAATAAAATTCTCCCCACGGATATATAAAAATAAATTTAAATCTTGTTTTCATATTGTGTTAATATGATATAATAAATAGAGGTGCGTTTATACCTCTATTTTTTATGATAGGATTAAATTTATTAGACATTGATGAAAAATTGCAGGTTCTATTCATTAGGAAGTGTTTAAACCTGAAAATTTAAAATACCACAAAGGTTGTTAAAAGTATAGCAGACTTTTACTACTCACCAACGTATTATAGTAATGAAGTAACTTTGAGAGGAGAATTATTATGGAGGGTAATTTAAATTTAAATGCAATGGAAACCGAGGAAAAACCCCTAGGATTTTTCCAAAAACTAATAGGGATATTTGTAAATCCTAAGGAAGTTATTGAGGATATTTTAAGCTATCCTAAAATGCTTTTGCCCCTGATTTATACATCTATTCTTATAATTGCTGTATATTACATACGGCTACCTTTAGTCCCTATCACCAATCAAAAGATGGCAGATATCTATTTGCAATACGGGATGGATCTATCCCAACAGTTAGAGCAAAATAATACATTATATTATATTAGTGGCTTATTTGGGCCCCTTTCCTTACTAATGATTTGGGGTATTGGTGGGATATTTCTATGGCTTATTGCAAAGATATTCGGCGATAAATCTAGTATTAAGCAGATTTATTCCCTTTATGCCCATGCATTTATGATTATTGAAACAGGGGCACTTATTGCAGCACCCTTAGGGCTCTTACTAAAAACAGATATCGTTATCTTTTCCCCGGCAGCTTTTATGCCCAATGGCAATGCCGCGAGTTTCTTGTATAACTTTTTAAGTATGTTTGAGTTCTTCACCATCTGGGGGATGTTGTTTGCAGGTTTAGGGATTTCTTTATTTAATCAGTTCAGTAAACTAAAAGGAATGATTATCGCCTTCCTACACCTTCTATTAGGTAATGCATTTATTGCATTTACTGCTACTTTGCAGTTTCTTATGTTGAATTTAGTAAACAAAAATATCTAGGGAGAATGCTCATGAATACTAAAATTAAATCGATAAATAATAAAAAACTAATAATGGGTATAGGTATAGTATCCATATTAACTATATTTGTTGTTGTAGCTGCTATCAATCAAAAAAATCCCTCTGATTCCAAGGGGATGCCCAAATCTGGTATCCCAGTAAATATTGAAGAAGCTAGAATAGATACTCTTATTTCAAAGGTAAGTGCTACAGGAATAGTAGAGGCAAAAGAGTCAGAAACTGTATACGTTAGCAATACCCTAAAAATCGAAGATATCCTTGTGGAAACAGGGGATACAGTAAAGAAGGATGAGGCTCTAGTAAATTATGATCCTTCTTTTAAAAAAGAGTTAGAACAACAATTAAAAGAAGCAGAAATAGCTTTGCAAAATGCAGATTTAAGGTTGCAGTCTATGACAACTGCAGACCAAATAGAAATCCTTAATGCGGAATCCTCCCTTTCACAGGCTCAAAAAATGTTCAGGGATACGCAAACCTTCTTAAACCAAATTGAACTTTCAGTAGAACAGTTAAAACTTAAAGTAAAAGATGCCGAGAAAAACTTAGAAAATAACAAAATACTCTTTAATGAAGGGGCCATAGCTAAAAGGGATCTAGATGAGTCTAATAGACAGCTTACGGAACTTAAAAATCAATTATCAACAGAAGAAATGAAAATCCAATCTGCTAAACTAGACATAGAAAATGCAGAAAAGCAGAAATCCATAGCACAACATAATTTGTCAACCACATATAATAAATTTTCAGATCCAAAACAGGAGGCAGAGATAAAAATCCAAAAAAATCAGGTGGAATCCCAAAAGATGAGAGTGGACACTCTAAAAGAAAAGCTAGAAGAGCAGCTTCTATCTTCAAAAGCTTCGATGAATGGAACAGTGGTAGAAATTTTTGCTGAAAAAGGTGCCTGGATTAATCAAAACTCCCCCTTACTAAAGATATCGAATTTGGATAATTTGATTATTAAAGTAAATATGTCCGAGTATGATGCCCCTTCTATAGAAAAAGGTCAAAGGGTTACCTTTAAGGGGGATGCCATAAAAAATGCCTTAGTAGAAGGCAGAGTAAGTCATGTTGCTCCGACAGCAACAATTCAAAACATGGGAAATAGCCAAGAAGCAATGGTAGAGGTAACAATAGAAGTATTAAATAAAGATTCTACACTTAAACCTGGATATACCGTAGATGTGGAGATTATCACTGCAGAGCATGAAGACACTGTTGTGATACCATTGCTTGGGGTTGTAGATGAAAAGGATGGTACAAAAATAGCATATATTATGAAAGACGATTACACTGTAGAAAGAAGAGTTGTTAAGACAGGGATTTATTCTGATTTATACGTAGAGGTAACTGGGGTTAATGAAGGAGAAAAAATAATCACAAATTATAACCCTAATATCAAAGAAGGTGCTAAGGTAAAACCCTTAGAAACAAAAACTCAATTAGGTGATGGCCATGATAAAAATTGAAGCCCTTCATAAGACTTATAAAAACGGAAAAATAGAGGTAGCCGCCCTAAAAAATATATCCCTAAAGGTCATTCCTAAAGAATTTGTAGCCATTATGGGGGCTTCAGGCTCCGGAAAATCTACCCTCATGAATATATTAGGGTGTCTAGATCGCTCCACAAGCGGGAAATACTATCTAGATAAGGTAGATATATCCTCCCTAGAAGACAATGATTTGGCTGCTATCCGAAATATTAAAATCGGCTTTGTGTTTCAGGCATTTAACCTTCTTCCCAAACTAACTGCACTAGAAAATGTCGAGCTGCCTATGATTTATGCCGGGGCAAAGCATAAGGAAAGAAAAGAAAAAGCCATGTTAGCCTTAGAAAGAGTGGGGCTAGCTGATAGAATAGATCATCGTCCTAACGAACTATCAGGGGGGCAAAAACAAAGGGTGGCTATTGCTAGAGCCTTGGTTAATTCTCCATCCATTTTGTTAGCAGATGAGCCTACAGGGAACTTAGACAGTAAATCCAGCAAGGAAATAATGGGTATTTTTCAAAAGTTAAATGAAGAAGGGGTAACCATAGTCATGGTTACCCATGAGATGGATGTAGCTGAGCATACAAAAAGAATAGTTACATCTAAAGATGGGGAAATTATATCGGATAAGGCCGTATTAACCACCATCAAAGCAGGGGGGAATGAATTATGAATTTAACAGAAAGTATAAAGTCTGCCTTTAGAAATCTCCTTGCAAATAAAATGCGTTCCTTCCTCACTATGCTGGGAATTATAATTGGAATTGGCTCAGTGATTATGATTACTTCCGTAGGTGCAGGAAGCCAATCTGCCATTACGGCAGATTTTGATAAACTAGGAGTAGGGATGCTTACCATACAAATGAAAAATCCTAACAAAGCAAAGACTAGGGATTTTCTTACTTTAGATGATACAGAATTGATTCGAAAGCATCCTGAGGTAGAAAATGTATGTCCTTATTTTCAGGGGTGGGGTGCATCTGTTAAGTTAAAAAACCCTAAGGAAGAAAAAGAAAGCCTAATCAATGGAATCAATGAGGATTTTAGATTTCTTTCTTCACAGGAACTTCTATATGGCCGCCATATTATAGAGTCAGATGGTAAGACAAAAAGCAAGGTAGTAATCATTGATGAAGTACTTGCCCAAAAGGTATTTGCAAGAAAAGATGTTGTCGGTGAGACCATAGCAGTCACTCTGTGGAGGGGAACCTATGATTTTACTATCATTGGAGTATCAAAAAACGCAAATGCTGCGTTAGAATCCATGATGGGAGATCAAATGCCCTCTATGCTATACGCACCTATTGAAACAGTTAATGATATGTATAGATATGATTATGTGGATTATTTTTATGTTACAACTAAGGATGCCAGCAGTGCTGATCAAACTGCTTTAGAACTAACTAAAATGTTAGAAACAAAACATAGAAATGAAGATGCATATTTTGTAAAAAATGCGGCCCAGGATTTAGAAATGGTAAACAATATACTAGGCATCATCACTGGTTTTATAAGTTTTGTTGCCGGCATTTCCTTACTGGTAGGAGGCGTCGGGGTAATGAACATTATGCTAGTCACCGTTACGGAAAGAACCAGGGAAATTGGCATAAGAAAATCTCTGGGAGCTAAAAACAAAGATATCAGGCAGCAGTTTTTAATAGAGGCGGTTATTCTAACCATAATCGGTGGGGTCATCGGGATTACCCTTGGGTTTTTAGGGGGCATTGGAATAGGCTCTGCTATGAAAATCACGCCAAAGATATCCTCCCTATCCATAATCGTTACTGTTGGAGTATCTACAATTATTGGTATCATAGCTGGGGTTTATCCGGCAAATAAGGCTGCCAAACTAGACCCAATCGAGGCTCTTCGATATGAATGAAGAAAATGGTGCTTTTTTAATCAAAATAAGCACCATTTTTTTACTTGCACTATTATGGAAGTTTTATTAAAATAGGTATAAATAATATAATGGGGGTTTAAAAATGACAACAAGAAAACTAACAATCACGGCTTTGACGGTTGCCCTAGTTACAGTGGTGACTATGGCTATCTCAATACCTATTAGTGGGACACAGGGTTATCTTAACTTCGGTGATATTATGATTTTTGCTTCTGCCTTTTTGTTTGGTCCTCAGGTAGGCATTATAGCAGGGGGCATAGGCTCCGCCTTAGCTGATTTACTTGGGGGATTCCCGGCATGGATTCCCATAACCCTCGTAGCTAAGGGCTTAGAAGGCTATATTGCCGGTAAAGTATGTTATAATGCAAAAAGTAAGACACAGAAGTTAGTAGGTATTGTAGCTGCTGGATTTTCCATGGTGTTTGTTTATTATATGGGACTGGTAATAACATTATCTTTTTCTAATAAGGAATTTGTGAATGCCCTTTTAGGTGGATTTGCTGAGGTTCCCTTTAATATTCTTCAAGTGGTTGTTGGGGCAGTGGGGGGCAGTATTCTATCGGTATTTCTGAAAGATAAGATAAAGCTATAACACATCTACATTAAAATAATATAAGGAGGAGTTGAATGCCTGTTTTATTGATAACTGGTTTGATTTTACTCGTATGCGCAGTCTCTAGCAAAGTTTTATATAAATATGGCATACCCATATTAGCAATGTTCCTTGCCATGGGTATGTTAATGGGCTCCGATGGTATAGGGGGCATATATTTTGATAATTCACAGGTGGCAAAATTCATATGTGATATAGGGCTTTTATTTATTATGTTTTCAGGAGGTTTTGGAACCAACTGGAAGACAGCCAAACCAATTGCCTTTGCCTCAGGAATTTTGGCTACAATTGGGGTTTTTCTAACGGCTTTATTAATTGGTCTTTTTGCTTATTTTGCTCTAGGTTTTTCATTTCTCGAAGGAATGCTTTTAGGCTCGATAATTTCTTCTACGGATGCTGCTTCGGTATTTTCTATTCTCCGTTCAAAAAGGCTCAATTTAAAAAATAACCTTGCCCCTATGCTTGAAATGGAAAGTGGTTCTAATGACCCTATGGCATATATGTTGACGACGATTTTTATCGGCATCATAAAAGGAGAAGGTCAAAATATAGTGTTCCTTTTATCTTCACAAATCATAATCGGGGTTTTAATTGGACTCATCGTAGGTAAAGTGGCAGTATGGCTTATTAATCATGTTAAGTTAGATATTGACGGTCTTTATTCGATATTAGTTATAAGTGCTGCATTATTGTCTTTTTCTCTAGCAGATATATCTTATGGAAACGGCTTTTTATCAGTTTATATTACCGGGTTGATTATGGGGAATAGCCGCCTTATTCATAAAATAAGTTTGGTGCGTTATTTTGACGGATTGTCTTGGTTAATGCAAATTTTACTATTCTTTACCCTTGGACTTTTAGTATTTCCTTCCCAATTCCCTGAAATCGCTTTAAAGGGAATAGCTATTGCTATGTTTATTATCTTTATTGCGCGACCTATAGCTATATTTTGTATTTTAACTTTCTTTAAGAGACCCCTTAAAGAACAGCTTTTGGTTTCATGGGTTGGATTCCGTGGGGCTGCCTCCATTGTTTTTTCCATTTATCCTTTAACAGCAGGGCTGCCAATTGCAAATGAAATATTTAATATTGTATTTTTCGTGGCATTATTATCTGTTTTGATACAGGGTACGTTATTTATCCCTATTGCTAAAAAGTTAGATTTAGTAGGGACAGAGGAGACTGTGCTTAAAACCTTTACAGATTATTCCGGAGAATTGCATGCTGAATTACTAGAAATCAAAATACCCCAAAATAGCATTATGGCAGGAAAAGCCATAATGGATTTGGATATACCTATGGATATACTAATAGTAATGATAAAACGAAAAGATAAACTAATAACTCCCCGAGGAACCACGGTTATAAAACCAGCGGACACCTTAATGCTTGCAGGAGATTATGAATTATTATTAGAAATAAATAAAGAAATAGAAAAATTAACATCTTAAGTATCTTGGAGGATTTATCATAAGTTAATATAGCATATATAAAAGTAATACAATATCTTTTAAAACCATGAAAGGGGAATATATATGACGGCATTTTTGTTTTTGGCAGACGGCTTTGAGGAAATAGAGGCCTTAGGCACAGTGGATATCTTGCGTAGGGCAGAGATTAATATATCTACAGTTTCTGTTACTAAAAATATAAAGGTTAAGGGAAGAAGTAAAATAGAAGTCATGGCAGATGCTTTATTTGAAGATATAGATATGGATGGTGCTGATATACTTATACTTCCAGGAGGGGCAGGGGTAAGTATACTTGATATTCATGAAGACTTAAAGAATATGATTAAAAAACATAATGATAAAAACAAATGGATTGCAGCTATTTGTGCAGCTCCTACAATCCTTGGAGGGATGGGGCTTCTAGAAGCTAAAGGGGCAGTTTGCTACCCGGGCTGTGAGGGGGATTTAAAAGGGGCAGTCCTTAAGGAAGAGGAAGTTATAGTAGATGGTCATATTATTACCTCTAAGGGTCCAGGAACTACATTCCTATTTGCCCTTAAAATTATAGAGATGCTAAAAGGAATTAAGAAGGCTAAGGAAGTAGCAAAAGATATGTGCTATAGCCTATAAATTATTAAGGTGTCTGCTAAATACTTCGTATTAAGCAGACACCTTAAGGATTAAGCTTCTATCTTAGCATTCCTAGAGCCAAACAATATTGATTTTGGTATAACCTTTATAATAATAGCAGAAATAAATCCATCGGCAAAGTGATGAAGTATACTACCAACTCCAGTGATGATAAGCAAGTTATATACATCAAAACTTACAAAAGGCATAATAACTAACATTTCTAATAAACCATGAAGGGGTCCAGTAATAGCTACCACTTTTCCAAAGGACATTCCCTTTTTAATAAGTACAGAACCCAAGAGTCCCACAAATACATGCATAAATGCCCTAGCCCCTACTAAGGGACCAAGATTTAGAGTGAATCCTAAGGCGGAACCAATCCCCACCATAATGGCAGCTTCTGGTCCAAGCAGCATGGAAATAAACATAGGCACATGGGAACCTAAAGTAGCACTAAAAGGTGGAACTATTACCTTGAAAAATACAGCAAAGGGTATGACGATGGCTAAGGCTGTAAGTAAAGCAGTTATTGTTAATTTTTTTACATTCATAAACAAATCCTCCTAAATTATTTTTAAATCATCATACCATGTGTATATACACCTGTCAATACAAATGTAATAATAAAAACCATTATTATATCTCTTCTTTACAATGCAGCCCTTTAAACTCAGAGGGGGTGCATTTTTTTATGGATTTAAATACTCTATTAAAGGTAGATATACTAGAAAATCCTGACTGCATAGCTACGTCAGTGATAGAAAGATTGGGGTTAAGCAGTTGGGATTCGGCTACCCTTACTCGGGTTTGGTTTAGATATTCGTTGAAGGTTTTGTTGGTAAATTGTTTAAACAATCTAGAAAAATGAAACTTGCTAAAGCCTGCTATATCGGCTATTTTTTCTAGGGAGATGTCTTCCGCATAATTTTTATCAATATAATCAAATACCTGATTAAATTTTTCGATATAGTTCTTTTGTAAAGTACCAGTATACTGGGTACCATTACCCATATGCTTTCTACCCAAGATAATAAACATCTGTATAACCTTGGTATATATGGAGGCCTCACTTAAGGCATTGTCACTTAAATATTCATCTATGATATCCAGGAGGAGGTTTTTAAATTTCATGTGTATATCTAAAGAATGAGAAGGTGTTAATAAATGAGGCTGCATTAATATTGGGAAAATACCATTAAAGCCGGTTAATTGACTTATAATCGAAAAATCAAATTGAAATATTATCCTTACTCCTTTAGGAGGAGCAACCAATTCATGGAGTTCCCCTGGTGGTATAATTAGTATATCCCCTTCATTTAAAGCATAGCTAACCTTATTGATAATCACTGTGTAATCATTTTCCAAGGGCATAATGATTTCTGTAGCCGTATGCCAATGTATCGGATAATCCTCAAACTCCTTATTAATGTATAAAAGAAATACGGATGACTTCCTCCCATAAGCAACCGTTTCAAAAATCCCATCTAAATATTTAATCATTATGCTCACCTCTTAAAATAATTCATAAATAATGTTACTGATATAATTTTAAAATATACAAAAATAACAATTGTCAAATCTTGCTATGAAAACCGCAAAGTATTGTAAGGATTTAATAATAAATCTTTTTAATATTATAATACATTTCTTAAAGCCTGTAAAGAAGGGGCTATGAAGTGGGGAAAACACGGTGAATTTATTTTATTAAAAAATAAATATGAAAACTATTTTCAAAATCTAATATTTGCAAACAACAATATCTGATAGAAATAAAGCAATATATGATAAGTATATATTCTAAAAAGATTATAAAATTATAATAAACCCTAATAAATTTCGAGAAAACATTATAAATATGTGCAATTCAAACAAAAAGGAGAGAAGCAACATGCCGGCAAAAAGAAAGAAGCATATAGGACTAAGTATATCTATAACAGGTGCCATACTATTTATTGCCCTGTATTTCATTTACCAGAATATTGGAAGTGGAATGAAAGAGGATAATCTAAAAAATACTTATACTTTAGCAGCAGAGGCAAAAGAAGATATAGGAAGAAACAATACCTATGGTGTTTATCTTAAAAAATTTGATACGGCAAAATCTCCCAAGGATGAAATAGAAATAAACCTCTTTGAGTATACGGATTCTAAAGAGGTAGAAATAAAGGAAAATTTCTCTGGGGAGGAGAAGGTGCTCCTGTCAAAGGAAGAAGGCTTTGTAGAATGGAATGTGGAGGTAAAGGAAGCCGGCCTATACAGCATTTATATCGAATATTTCCCCGTAAAATCTAAGGGAATAGATATAGAAAGGATTGTATACATCAATGGAGAAGTTCCTTTCCTTGGGGCCGATACCATAACCCTTAGCCGAGTTTGGACAGATAAAGGAGAAGCAAAGGTAGACAATAGAGGTAATGAAATAAAACCCAGTCAAATTGAAGCCCCCAGATGGGAAGCAGATTATTTCAAAGATTACATGGGGTATTATGTAGAACCTTATCAATTTTATTTTAATAAAGGTATGAACTCCATTAAATTAGAAGTTGCCAGTGAACCCATGGCCATAAGAAAAATAGTATTAAAAAATACTGGTGAATTAAAATCTTATAAGGATTACATTGCCTCTTTTAACGTAGATAGCTATAAAAACTCAGACAAAGACTATATGTATAAGGTGCAAGGGGAGGATGCTACATTCCGTTCAGCCCCCACCTTATATGCGATTTACGATAGGTCCTCATCTAATACGGAGCCCTATAGTGCAGCCAAAATAAAGCTTAATATGGCTGGTGGGGAGCAATGGAAGGTGCCTGGTCAGTGGATGGAATGGGAAATTGAAGTTCCTGAAGATGGGATGTATGCTCTATCCATTAAGGGAAGGCAGAATTATAATAGAGGATTTGTATCCAATAGAAAAGTTTTAATAGATGGAAAAGTGCCCTTTAAAGAAATATCTACAGTTCCTTTTAAGTACAGCAATGAATGGAACTTAGTTACCTTAGGAGAAGAAGAACCTTATTCCTTCCCCTTAACTAAGGGAAAACATATTGTGCGGATGGAAATCACCTTAGGAGAACTGGGGGAATATCTCAATACACTGGAAGAGAGTGTCTTTAGACTTAATGAAATGTATCGAAAAATATTAATATTAACAGGAACCCAGCCCGACAGATACAGGGATTATCAAATCGAAAAAGTATATCCAGAAATTATAAGTGCCATGGAAAGGGAAAGTGAGATTTTACTTGATCTGGTCGAGCAATTGGTATCCTATTCGGGACAAAAAGGTTCCCAAGTGGCAGCTGCCCAAACCGTTGCAAATCAACTAATTAAATTTGCAGATAAACCGGAAAAAATACCTCCTGCAATGGAAAATTTCAAAACCAATATAGGTTCCCTAGGAACATCTATATTAACCATGACAGAGTCACCCCTTGATATCGACTACCTAATCGTTAGTGCCATAGATGCAGAGATACCTGTGGTAAAGGAAAACTTTATAGATAAGGTGGTACACGAAACCCGTTCGTTTTTTGCTTCTTTCTTTGAAGATTATGATTCTATAGGTAATGTTTATGAAGATGAAGAAAACACCGTGGAGGTGTGGGTATTATCCGGTCGTGATCAATCCCAAATCATTAAAAATATGATAGACGATACATTTACTCCTGAAACTGGTATTGGAGTAAATGTGAAACTAATCAGCCAAGAGGTATTATTGCCTTCAGTTGTTGCCGGAACAGGACCGGACGTTGCCATAAATGTCCCACAGACAGAACCTGTAAATTTTGCATTAAGAAATGCAGCAGAAGATTTGTCAAAATATGAAGGATTTGATGAAATATCCAAAAACTTTTACGATAGTGCCCTTCTACCATATCGCTACAACGGTGGTATTTACGCCATACCAGAAACTCAAAACTATCAGGTTATGTTTTATCGTAAGGATATCATGGAAGAACTAGGACTTGAAATACCCCAGACTTGGGAAGAAGTTATTAAAATTCTTCCTACAATACAAAAAAATAATATGAATTTTGGTATTCCTACTACGGAAAAAAGGGTAGGTAATGCCAATACAGTGGATATATCAGCATTTTTAGTTCAATTGTATCAAAGAAGGGGAACTCTCTATTCTGAGGATGCTTCCAAATCGATAATAGATGCAGAAGTTGGAGTTGAAGCATTTGAATTTTGGACGAAACTATTTACCCATTATAAGCTTCCACTTACTTATGACTTTGTAAACCGTTTTAGAACCGGGGAAATGCCCCTTGGAATTGCAGATTACAATACATTCAACACCCTTTCGGTATTTGCCCCTGAAATCAGAGGATTATGGAGTTTTAGTCCTTTACCAGGAGTTACAGATGAAAATGGAAGGATTAATCGGGCTTCATCCAGCTGGGGAGTGAATGCATTGATGTTATCCGATACTAAGAACAAAGATGCTTCTTGGGAATTTTTAAAATGGTGGGCTGATACCGATACACAGGTAAGATTTGGTAGAGAAATGGAAAGTATAATGGGAGCATCTGCTAGATATGCTACGGCAAATACCAAAGCCTTTGAACAATTGGCTTGGAGCAATGCCAATAATAAAACCTTAAAAGAGCAGTGGGAATGGGTTGAATGTGCCCCTGAAGTGCCGGGGGGTTACTATACATCAAGACATATCGTAAACGCATATAGAAAAGTTGTTTACAATAACGAAGATCCAAGAGAAACCCTATTAGACTACACAAGAACGATTAATGATGAGCTGGAAAAAAAGAGAAAAGAATTCGGTCTTACAACAGGGGATTAAGAATAACAGCCTTATGGTATATGCCTGATGGGGAAAGGAAGATTGGATGAATACAGAATTTGAAAGGAATAAAAGTTTTGTGGGTCTAAAAATAGAAGAGTGGAAACAAAAAAAGAAAAAAGATTTGGGTATCATTTGGAAAAAGATGAAGCTGTCAAAAACATACTATTTATTTTTGGCCCCCTATGCCATATTGTTTAGCATATTCTACATTTTACCAGTTATCGTATCCATATTTTTTAGCTTCACCTATTACAACGTACTAGAGCCCCCTAGATTTATCGGCTTACAAAATTATATTAATCTTATTTTGGCAGATGATGTGTTCCTAATAGCAGTCAAAAACACATTTTTGCTGGCCGCTATTACGGGGCCTATCGGATACCTGGCTTCATTTATATTTGCATGGTTTATCAATGAACTGCCAAGATACATTCGATCCTTTGCAGTACTAATATTCTATGCCCCAACCATTTCCGGGCAGGTATATCTTATCTGGGCAATCATGTTCAGTGGAGATGCCTATGGATATGTCAATGCATTCTTAATGAGGCTAGGAATTGTCCATGAGCCCATACTTTGGCTTACCGACCCTAAGTATATGATGCCTGTTATCATATTGGTCGTTCTATGGATGAGTTTGGGAACAGGGTTTTTATCCTTTGTCGCAGGACTCCAGGGGGTCGATAATGCCCTTTTTGAAGCCGGCTATGTGGATGGCATTCGAAATAGATGGCAGGAACTTTGGTACATTACATTGCCAAGTATGAGACCTCAGCTTTTATTCGGAGCAGTTATGGCAATTACCCAATCCTTTGGGGTAGCAGATGTAACCATGGCCCTAGCTGGATTTCCCAGTACGGATTATGCCGCTAGAACAGTGGTAACCCACCTAATAGATTATGGTTCTATTAGATTTGAGATGGGATATGCATCAGCAATAGCAACGGTATTGTTCTTATCAATGATATTCACAAATAAAGTGGTTCACTCACTTATTAAAAAAGTCGGAACCTGATGTAAGGGAGATAGGATTCATTATGAAGATATTTAAAAAAAGAAAACCAAATAGATCCCGAGGTGGAGACTTTAGCATATACACCATGCTAATACTCTTTGGTATATTTATGGCTCTCCCCTTGGTTTACGCTATCAATAATGCATTTAAACCTTTAGATGAAATCTTTCTTTTCCCCCCTAGGTTTTTTGTTAAAAATCCTTCCCTAGATAATTTTCAAGATTTATTTGTAATCATGGGTAAATCATGGGTTCCTTTTTCAAGATACATTTTCAACACCATGTTTATTACGGCAGTGGGTACTGCAGGTCATTTGATTTTTGCTTCGATGGGAGCATATGTACTAGCCAAATATGAATTTCCAGGAAGTAAAGTGTTTTTTAATATTGTCGTTACAGCCCTTATGTTTTCAGGGTATGTTACATCCATACCCAATTATCTTATTATGACAAAATTGGGATGGGTAGATACTTATCTTTCCGTAATTATTCCTGCATTTGCTTCACCTATGGGATTATTTTTAATGAAGCAATTTATGGAAGGGATACCGGATTCCCTTATAGAGGCTGCTAAAATTGATGGGGCAAAAGAAGGAAGAATATTTTTTAATATTGTTATGCCTATGGTAAAACCTGCATGGTTGACTTTGATTATTTTTTCAATCCAGAACTTATGGAACAATAAAGCATCAAATTTTATCTATTCAGAAGAACTTAAAACATTGCCCTATGCCTTACAACAGATTATCAACGGTGGGGTAGCAAGGGCTGGAGTAGGGGCTGCAGTATCTTTATTTATGATGATTGTGCCCATTGCAGTGTTTATCCTAACACAAAGTAATATCATAGAAACCATGGCTACTTCTGGGATAAAGGATTGAGGTGAATGCAAAAATGAAGAGAAAAAACATATGGACTCTGTTCTTTATACTGGTAATTACTTTTATTTTTCCAGCGTCGGCATCTGCTGCCAAGAACTTTTATACCTATACCTATGATTATTGGGGGGATGAAAGGGAATCCCCGGATGCATATGTACCAGGAATTGTGCTAATGGGGCAGGACTTAGGTACCATAAATCTTAGAGAGCCCCAAGGAATGTTCGTCAAGGAAAATAAGGTTTATATAGCGGACTCCGGTAATAACAGAATCATAATAGCCGAAAAAACTAATCAAGGTTTTCAGCTGTACGGGATTATTGAATCCTTTGTATTAGAAGGGGAAAAAAGCACCTTATCCTATCCCCAAGATGTATTTGTAAAGGAAAATGGAGATATTTATATTTGTGATACCAATAATCAAAGGGTTTTACATTTGGACAAAAACTTAAACTTTATTAAGCAGATTGCAAAGCCTAAAGATGAAACCATAGAAGGAACATCGGAGTTTTTGGTACAAAAATTAGTAGTCGATGATGCAAATAGAGTTTATGTGCTGGTGAAGAATGTGAACAAAGGATTGATGGAATTTGATTCGGAAGGCACCTTTACAGGATATATAGGAGCAAACAAAGTAATCGCAAATATTACAGACTATATTTGGAAGAGTATTTCAACAAAGGCTCAAAGGGCACAAATGGAGCTGTTTGTTCCGACAGAATATAATAATGTAGCCTTAGATAAAGAAGGTTTTATTTATACCACAACTAGTACCCTTGATAATAAGGATATCTATACTGGGACAGCAACTCCTATCAGAAAGCTTAACTCCATGGGGACGGATATTTTGATTAGAAATGGTTTTCATCCCCCTATAGGGGATATCTACTGGGGAAAAGCAGGAGGAATTAATGGGCCATCAAGACTTATAGATATTGTTCCCTTGGAAAACGATTCTTATAGTGCCATAGATAGGGTAAGAGGTAGGATTTTTACCTATGATTCCCAAGGAAACCTTTTGTATGCCTTTGGAGGTTTGGGAAATAAAACAGGATATTTTCAATATCCTTCTGCCATAGAAGCCATGGGAGATTCCTTATTAGTTCTAGACTATAGATCGGGTACTATACAAGAATTACTCATTACTGAGTATGGAAAGTTAATCAATCAAGGTTTAGCACTATATCAAAAAGGAAGATATGAGGAATCGGCAGAAAAGTGGGAAGAAGTGCTAAAACTAAACGGCAATTATGATTTAGCATATGTGGGAATCGGCCGTTCCCTGCTACGCCAAGGGGAATATAAAAAGGCGATGGAATACTTTAAGCTGAAAATGGATTTTAAAAATTATTCGAAGGCCTATAAGTTTTATCGTAAGCAATGGATAGAAGAAAATATCGCCTGGATTATCTTAGGGTTAGTTTTATTATATATACTCCCTAAAATCAAAAGATTAATCGTGAAAATCATTATGCTAAGGAAAACGGAGGTAGAGCGATGAGAGCAATGATGGAAAAGACAGAATCTCTAAACCAAAGCAAACTCCAAAACTTATTAAAATCCTTAAAGTTTTCCTTACATGTTATAGTTAGACCTTTTGATGGGTTTTGGGACTTGATCCACGAAAAAAGAGGTTCAATAGGGGCAGCCAATATTATTTTTATAATGGTACTGATTACAAATGTCTTAAAAATGCAGTTTACCAGTTTTCTTTTTTATAGGATTCAACTGGAATATGTGAATATGTTTAAGGTGCTTTTGGGGATTATTGTCCCCTTTGGGATTTGGTGTGTTTCCAACTGGAGTTTAACTACCTTAATGGATGGAAAGGGTAGTTTAAAAGATATATATATGGCAACCGCTTACGCCTTTACCCCTTATGTTTTGATCAACCTTCCCATGACTGTGATAAGCAACCTAATCACCCTTGAAGAAGGGGCATTTTATCAGTACTTTATAGCATTTGCAATGTTATGGTGTATATTCCTTATCCTATGTGCCATGATGATGATCCATGATTATTCCATGGGAAAAGCCATATTTTCAAGCTTACTTACAATCGTTGGGATGGGAGTTATCATATTCTTAACATTACTCTTCTTTAGTCTGATAAGTGATGGAATCGGGTACCTTATCTCCTTGTATAAAGAAATCGTATTTAGGTTTTATTAAAATGGACCTGAAAGGAGGGGACTGGCGACTATGAAATATAAGGTAATTCTATTATTGATGGTACTGTCCATAGGTTTTACCGGATGCCAAAGTAAGGTCAGTAATAGTAATATTTCAGAAATTTATGGCTATGAAGCCACAGATGAAAAGGAAATACTTGTTGAAAACGATAAATTAAAGCTTCATTTTGATACGGAGACAACTCAATTTTATGTAAGAGATAAGGGCACAGGAGCTATCTGGTATTCTAATCCCCAGGATGTAATGGATGACCCCTTAGCAGATAAAAGTATAAAGGATGCTCTTTTGTCAACCTTATCCATAGAATACAGCACAGCAGCTGGTGTAACAACCACCTTAAACAATTATACCTATAGTATAAAAAATAGTTTGTATACCTATGAAAAACTTGATAATGGGATTAAGGTATCTTATTCGATTGGAAATATAGAAAAAACCTATAGCATACCACCGGCAGCACCGGAGAGTCGTTTTAAGGCATTTTACGATTTGATGGAAAGAGGGGAGCAAAAAAAGCTAGACCAATATTATAGAAGAATCGATATTAACTCCCTAAGAGCAACGGACAATAAAACAGAACTCCTTCAAAAATATCCTGATCTAGAGGAGGAAAGAGTTTATGTTCTTAGGGATAATACCCAGGAATATTTAAAAGCAAATATTGAAAAAATGTTTGAAAAAGTTGGCTATACCTATGAGGATTATGAAGAAGATGTCAATAGGTACAATACCTCTTTTAAATCGGAGAAACCTGTATTTAATGTATCCATCATATATGAATTAGATGGTGATAACTTGCTGGTTAGCATACCTATAGAGGAAATCAGCTATAAGAAAGAATATCCTATCACAAAAATCAAACCCCTAGCTTATTTTGGGGCGGGGGGAGATAAGGAGGATGGATTCATCATCGTACCCGATGGCTCAGGAGGACTTATTAATTTTAATAACGGTAAGAATACGCAAAGTGCATACATCAATTCCGTCTATGGATGGGATAATTCCTTAAAAAGAACAGCACTTATTGATGAAAACAGAGCAGTATTTCCAGTCTTTGGAATAAGTAAAAACAATGCTTCATTTTTATGTTTGTTAGAAGAAGGCGACGCTTATGCAGATATTGAAGCAGATGTAAGTGGGAGACTTCATACTTATAACTACGCAGCAGCCAGTTATACCTTAATTCATGGGGAAGTCCTAGACATATCTGCTAAATCGGATAAAACAGTTAAGGTTTACCAAGAGAGCCTTCCTAAAGGGGTTATAACCCAGAGGTATCACTTTATAGATTCTCCAAGCTATGTAGATATGGCCATAGGATATAGAGAATATTTGATGGATAGATACCCACAGCTAACAAAACTTGGAAATTCAAAAGTACCCCTTACTGTAGAAATTGTCGGGGCTATCGATAGGGTAAAGCAAAAATTTGGGGTTCCAATAAGTGTATCTGAGCCTCTTACAACATACAAAGAAGCCAAAACCATGACAAAGGAGCTATTAGATGCAGGATTTGACAATATGGATGTCAAATATAACGGTTGGTTTAATAAAGGGGTAGAACATAAAATTCCAAGTAAAATCAAGTTAATATCAGAATTAGGAAGTAAGAAGGATTTTATAGAAATGGTTGAATATATAGAAAGCCAAAATATTGATTTTTACGTTGAAGCGGATTTTTTATCTATGAGACATAACTCTTTATGGGATGATTTCTATACAAATCGTGACTCGGCAAAATTCATAAACCGCGAATTGGTAAAGCTTACTCCTTTTAATCCTATTCATTTTGGAGAATCGAATTATCTAGACAGCTATTATATTGCAAAACCTGATTATTATTTAAGATTAATCGAAAAATTTTCCAATAACTTAAGCAAATTAAAAGTTAATAATATCGCTTTTAATGGTATAGGAACCCACTTGAACTCTGACTATAATCCAAAAGATACAACCCATCGTCAAGAGGTTGTAAAGCTTCAGCAAGATAAGGTGGCACAGATAAGGGAAAAAGGGACTAAAGTAATGATTCGTACTGGCAATTCGTATATGTTACCTTATGTGGATTCCATAGTCGATATGAAATTAGATAGTAAAGGATTTATTATCATTGATGAGGAAATTCCTTTTTACCCAATTGCTCTTCATGGACTTATTCCCTATGCTGGGGAGGCAGTTAATTTAGCAGGAAATTATGAGAAAAACATACTAAAAACCCTAGAAACAGGGGCAGGTTTATATTTTGTTTTTATGGATGAACCCGTAGCCACCCTACAAGAAACCAATTACACCAGATATTTTGCAGCAGATTATTCTAAGTGGGTTGATTCCGGTTCAGAACTTAATTCTAAGATTAAAAAAGACCTAGGCCATACTTACAATCTTTTTATTGTGGATCATAAGAAAGTAGATGAAAAAGTATATTTGACAGAGTACGAAGATGGCACCCAAGTAATCGTCAATTATAATGCAACCCCGTATAACTATAAAGGCAGTGAGATTTCAGGGCTAAACTATAGGGTAGAAAGGGGAATAGACAGATGAAATTTAAAAAAAGAACCTTAGCACAAAAAGATGCTATGGCGGGATATTTATTCATTCTACCATTTATAATCGGTTTTCTAGCCTTTATGGTTTTACCCCTTATAGAGTCATTTAAGATGAGCTTTTCTAATGTGACCTTCCCTACCGGGGGCTTTGAGATGAAATTTATCGGGCTCAAAAACTATATTAAGGTTTTTACAGTGGACCCTGAATACAATAGGCTTTTATCTGAAGAAATTATAAAAATGGTGCTAGATGTCCCTATTACAATAATATTTAGTTTCTTTATTGCATTGATATTAAATCAAAGATTTAAGGGAAGAGGTTTGGTAAGGGCTATCTTCTTCCTACCGGTTATATTGTCCTCTGGGGTGATGGTAGGTTTAGAGTACAATAATACCTTATTGCAGGGCATGAAAGAAGTTATAGAAAAATCTTCTAATATCAATAGTATCACATCCACCTTAGAGGAAATATTACTATCTGGAAGTAGCATGGGTACTGGATTTATGAAATATATCTTTGATGCCGTAAATCATGTTTATGATATTGCCATAGCTTCTGGGATACAAATTATTATTTTTTTATCAGGGCTTCAAACAATATCTAACAGTTTGTTTGAAGTGGCAAAAATAGAAGGGGCCACTGCCTGGGAAACATTTTGGAAGGTTACCGTGCCCATGATTAGTTCACTTATATTAGTTAATGTGATTTATACCATCATCGATTTCTTTATCCGATCTGATAATAAGGTTATGGAAAAAATCAGCGATACAATGATTGCAAAATTAGATTATGGTTTTAGCTCGGCCATGGCGTGGATATATTTTATAGTAGTAATGATAATCATCGCTATTGTGTCAGCTATAATCTCAAAGAGGGTATATTACTATGAATAAACTAAAAATAAAAATTAAAACTTTCATAGAAAAAAATAAAAAATCCAATGGATATCATCTAAAAAAGACTATGGGCAGTGGTATATATAGGTTTCTAAGAGCCATTTTGCTATTTGGCTTATGCTTTCTTATCATACAGCCTTTGTTAAATAAAATATCCGTAAGTTTTATGGCAGAAAAGGATTTATACGATGCAACGGTTATCAGCATTCCGCGGAATTTTACCCTTGATAACTATAAATTAACCAGCAGTCTAATCAACTATCCAAAGGCTTTATTTACTTCTGCTTGGGTAGCATTTATTGTAAGTTTACTTCAGATTGCATCCTGCACCCTAGTTGGATATGGATTTGCCAGATTTAAATTCCCCTTTAAGAACTTCTGGTTTGCCTGTGTTATTTTAGTAATAGTTATTCCCCCGCAGACCATCATGACATCACTATATTTGCATTTTAAGTTTTTCGATATTTTTGGGCTTTTTAAACTATTTACAGGAAACTCAATAAATCTCATTAACACAATGTTTCCGTACCTTATGATGGTCTTAGGCTGCATGGGATTAAAAAGCGGACTATATATATTTATGATTCGTCAATTCTTTAGGGGAGTTCCAAAGGATATAGAGGAAGCCGCTTATATCGACGGCTGTGGAAAATTCAAAACCTTCTATGCCATCATGCTTCCAGATGCTAAACCTATTATTACTTCATGTTTCTTATTTGCATATGTATGGCAGTGGACAGATTCTTTCTACTCGAATATGTTCCTGAGACATTTAACTCTTTTACCCGGAGGATTGCGTTCTATTTCAGAAAGATTAAGTGACTGGGTGGTATCGACCATGGGAACCGGGTATCTTCCTTCCATAGGATACACCCAAGCCATGATATCTACAGGGATTTTGATGACGATAGTGCCTTTATTTATCATATATCTCATTGCACAAAAAGGTTTTGTAGAAAGCATTAGTCAATCAGGAATCAAAATGTAAGTCTATCTCGTATAAAAATGGGGATTCTCATTTTTAGAATAAATATCAATTTAAAGGAGGAAATAAAATGAAAGTATTAAAAAAAGCAGCAGCATTGTTATTGACTTTATCAGTAATAGTAACAGCAGCAGGTTGCGGACAAAAGCCAGATGAAAATCCAACCGAGCCTACAACAAAAGTAGAGGATGAAATACCTAATGAAAAACAAGAAGCTGAGGAAGATGTAAGAGATTTGGGTGGAAGAGAAATTATAATTGGTAACTGGTGGGAACCAGAAAACCCCGCAGAACCTCAAAACCAATATGAAGAAGACCAGTTGGCATACCGTGAGGAAATCCAAAAGAAATATAATTTTAAAATCAAAACAGTAAACATCGGTGGTTGGGGAGAAATCCAAGAATTGTTTATGACATCAGTTATGGCTGGAGACCCAGCGGCAGATGTATTTGTTCTTGATACAAGTTTTGTGGCACAACCACTTGCAGCAGGTTTATTTTATCCTGTTAGTGATTTAGGGGAATTTGATTTTACAAACGACAAATGGAATAAACAAGTTGTTGACTCCATGACTTACAATGGTAAAGTTTATGGATTCAGCCCATCAAAGCGTCTTGAGCCAAGAACAGGGGTATTCTTTAATAAGAGATTATTTGAGGAAGCCGGTTTAAGCCCAGAATTGCCATATGAACTACAAAAAAATGGTGAATGGACTTGGGATAAATTTAAAGAACTTTCTAAAACCTTAACAAGGGATAAAGATAACGATGGGGTTATGGATACCTATGCACTAGCAAGTTTCTCCAAGGATTTCTTTACTGCAGTAGCATTTGCTAACGATGCAAAATATATTGGAAAAGATGACAGCGGGCTATTTTACAATGCAACAGGAGAGCCAAATTTCTTAGAAGCTATGCAATGGGCAAGAAGTCTATACGATGAAGGTTATACAATGCCTCAACCTGAAGACAGCGAATGGAACTGGTTTGAAGCTGCATTCCATGATGGTCAAGTGGCAATGCGTGTAGCAGAAGAATATGTAAAGGGTAGCTTAGGAGATATGGAAGATGATTGGGGCTTTGTTTTATTCCCAGCAGGACCAAAAGGAAAGATGACAACTGTATTTAGAGAAAATATCCTTGTTATTCCTTCTTCTGCAAAAAATCCTGAAGAAATAGCATTTGCATTCAATCTTTGGAATGAACCTATTCCTGGATACGATGATAGCGAAGACTGGAAAAACAGCTTCTACCCTGCATATAGAGATGAAAGAGCAGTTGATGAAACCCTTAGTATGATGCACGATGGATATGGAATCCTAAGATTAGACCCTTATGTATACGGATTAGAAACTGGAGATATCTGTTATGGTCTTGATGCAGGAACTAAGACTCCAGCAGAAGCTATCGAAGGAGTTAAACAAACTTGGCAGGCATTAATCGATGATGCCAATGGTACTTTTAAATAAGATAAAAATTAATGGGTTATAGGTAGTAGTCAAGACTGCCTTAAGATACAATATTTGTCTTTAATGTGTTTTAAGGTAGTCTTTTTTTTGAACAAGAAAAGGAGTCCATCCATGAAAAAAAGAGTTCTATTTGATTATTTTGCATTATTAACATTCGTTTTTATTTTATTAAGCGGATGTGCATCAAAAAACAATAACCTTTCCCCTAAGGAATCTACCAAAAATCCCCCGGTAGAAAATCAGGACAAACAAGAACAAAAAGAACACCCAAGGGAAGATGAAATATCCTTAAGGGTGGAACTTGAAAAACCTAAGATAGTAAATAAGCTTATCCTAAGGGAAGATTTTGAAAATGGGAATCCGGGGTTTTCTCCTAGGGGCAGTGAAACCATCGAAATAATAAATAATCTATCATATCAAGGAAATAAATCCCTAAGGGTAGCCAATCGAAAGGAAACTTGGAACGGACCCATAATAGACTTGACAGATTCAATGATCCCAGGGGAAAAATATCATATCTCTGCGTGGCTAAAGTATGAGAATGCCGATGTAAACGAATTGATTATAGATTGTAAAGTAGAAAAAAATGGTAATGAATACCTTGATTTTGGGACGATTAAATTAACCCATGGAAAATGGGACAATCTCATAGGGGATATTGAACTTCCTAAGGATACAACTACTGCTGCAATATATTTTGAAACCATTTGGAAAACAAATCCCTCAAAAGAGGATTTAGTTGATTTTTATTTAGATACCATCGAACTGAATAAATTAGAGATAGAAACAAGTAAAATTCAACTTCCCAGTTTGGCAGAGGCGTATAAAGACTGCTTTAGTATGGGAATCTCCATCGTTAATGAAGACTTAAAAGATGAAGTTAAAAGAGAATTAATTACTGAACAATTTAACAGCATAACCATGGGAAATGAATTAAAACCAGATTATTTATTGGACTACAATGCTAGTATTTCTGACTCTAAGCATAATGAATCCCCAGTACTTAAATTTGATACTGCTAAGCCAGGGTTAGATTTTGCAAAAGAAAATGGACTAAAGTTCAGGGGGCATACCCTTATATGGCATAGCCAAACTCCCCGTTGGCTTTTCACAGAAGGATATTCTAAAAAAGAAGATGCTCCTTTGGTTTCTAGGGAAATTATGCTCAAGCGTATGGAAAATTATATAAGGCAAGTATTTGAATATACTAATGAAAACTATCCCGATTTAATCTATGGATGGGATGTGGTTAATGAAGCTATAAATCCCGATGATGGGGCCCAAAAAGGTTATCGTTCTAAGGATAGCCTATGGTACCAGGTCATAGGGGAAGACTATGTAGAAAAAGCCTTTGAGTATACTAGAAAATATGCGCCAAAAAACGTTAAGCTTTTTTACAATGACTATAATACCTATGAACCAGCCAGAAGAGTGGCCATCTACAACCTAGCCCAAGAATTAAAAGAAAAGGGATTAATAGATGGGATAGGGATGCAAAGCCATATTACAATAGACTATCCTTCTTTGGTGGATTATGAAGCAACTATAAAAAAATTTGCCCAGCTGGATTTAGAAATTCACATTACGGAACTGGATATGAACCTTCAATCCAATGGGGAGGAAGATTTCTTAAAACAAGCAAAACGCTATAAAAGATTATTTACTACTTTTAAAAGAATAAATGAGGAAAAAACAGCTAATATTACAAATGTTACCTTTTGGGGAATCAGCGATGAATACTCATGGCTCAATAAAGATGGACCTAATTATCCCCTTTTATTTAACAAATACTTACAACCTAAGGAAGCTTTTTGGGGAGTACTTAGGGATGTATCTGTACCATTATACTAAATAGATAACAGGAGGTATCAACATGGGAGAGTACATGGCATATAAAGATGAAAGTCTAAGCTTTGAGGAAAGGGCAAGGGACTTGGTATCTAGGATGACCCTAGAAGAAAAGGTATTTCAGACCCTTCATGGGGCTGCAGCCATTAAAAGATTAGGAGTAAAGGCATACAATTGGTGGAATGAGGCGCTACACGGGGTAGCAAGGGCAGGGGTAGCTACCGTATTTCCCCAAGCTATAGGATTAGGAGCAACTTTTGATGAAGACCTAATTGAGGAAATAGCAGATGTTATTTCTACTGAAGGAAGAGCCAAATTTAATATGCAACAAAAGTATAGTGATTTTGATATATACAAAGGCCTTACCTTTTGGTCCCCTAATGTCAATATCTTCCGTGACCCTAGATGGGGTAGGGGGCACGAAACCTTTGGGGAAGACCCCTATCTTAGCGGTAGATTAGGTTCAAGATTTGTCCAAGGCCTACAGGGCCACCATGAAAAATATATGAAGAGCGCAGCCTGTGCAAAGCATTTTGCGGTCCATAGCGGACCAGAGAATCTTCGACATAGTTTTAATGCCATTACATCTACCAAGGATTTATACGAGACCTATCTTCCAGCCTTTAAAACCTGCGTAGAAGAGGCAAAGGTAGAAGCCATCATGGGTGCTTACAACCGTACCAATGATGAGCCTTGCTGCGGTAGTAAGGCCCTACTGGTAGATATTCTAAGAGGGGAGTGGGAATTTGAAGGTCATGTGGTTTCTGACTGCTGGGCAATCAAAGACTTCCACGAATATCATATGGTTACATCTACAGCAGTAGAGTCCGTTGCCCTTGCCATGAATAACGGCTGCGACCTTAACTGTGGAAACATATACGGCAATTTACTAATAGCTCTAAGGGAAAATATGGTTTCTGAAGAAACCATAGATAAGGCAGTAACAAGGCTCATGACCACTAGGATGAAGCTTGGACTATTTGATGCCGAGGATAAGGTGCCCTATAATACTATAGGCTATGAAAAGGTAGATTGTAAGGAACATAAAGAACTAAACCTAAGGGCAGCTAGAAAATCCCTAGTACTTCTTAAAAATCAAGATAGTCTATTGCCACTTGATAAGAAAAAACTTAAAACAGTAGGTGTAATTGGTCCTAATGCCAATAACCGCAAGGCCCTTGTTGGTAATTATGAAGGAACAGCTTCAGAATATATCACAGTTTTAGAAGGCCTTAAGAATTATTTAGAAGAGGATGTAAGGGTGCTTTATTCTGAGGGCTGTCACTTATTTAAAGAAAAAGTATCGGGTTTAGCAGAAAAAAATGATAGAATAGCAGAGGCAAAAGCCGTGGCAGATGCCAGTGATATCGTCATTGTCTGCATGGGATTAGACCCTGGATTAGAAGGGGAAGAAGGAGATCAAGGCAATGAATTCGCCAGTGGAGATAAAAAGGATCTAAACCTTCCGGGGATTCAAGAAGAAGTGCTAAAGGAAATCTACAATATGGGCAAACCAGTCGTATTGGTGTTATTATCCGGAAGTGCCCTAGCTGTTACTTGGGCAGATAAAAATATTCCAGCTATTATCCAGGGCTGGTATCCCGGAGCCCAAGGTGGAAGGGCCATTGCTGAGATGATATTTGGTGAATATAGTCCCGAAGGAAAACTACCGGTTACTTTTTACCGCACCACAGAGGAACTGCCTGAATTTACGGATTATTCCATGGAAAACAGAACCTATAGATATATGGAGCAAGAAGCCCTATATCCCTTTGGTTATGGACTTGGCTACACGGGGTTTACCTTTAAAAATCTTGAAATCAAAACAAAAGGCAAGAAAAAAATATTGAAAACCTTAGATTTGGACGAAGATATCCTATGCAGTATCGATGTGAAAAACATCGGGGACTTAGAAGGTGCCGAAACCGTACAAGTATATATAGAAGTTGAGGGGGAAGATACTCCTAACTGGCAATTAAAAGGGCTTAAAAAGATTCACCTTAAGCCCCAAGAAGAAACCACCATTACGATTCAACTCCCAAAAGAAGCCTTTGGACTATATGACGAAGAAGGCAAACTGACCTATAAGAAGGGGCAGTACAAAATCCATATGGGAGGATCCCAACCGGATAAAAGAAGTATTGCCTTAACAGGACAAAAACCCCTAAGTAAAACCCTCCAATACTAAAATCATACCAATACAGATACCCCCCTCATAGGGCAGGCATAAAAGCCTGCCCAAGTTTTATGCAATAAAATATATAGATTGCCTTGACTATTGTTCTTGTAAAAGCTACTATTGCAAATGAAAGATAACTTATATCAAGCAAATAAAACCAACTCATTAGGAGGTCGCAATGATAAAAATAATTAAAGAATTAAAACCATTCACTCTATCGGTTATGGTCATTATCGCCTTGCTTTTTATGCAGGCCATCACCGAACTTGCTCTCCCTGATTATATGTCTAATATCGTCAATGTAGGAATACAGCAAAACGGTATCGAAAACACCGCTCCTAGGGTGATTAGAGTCAGGGAAATGGACAAGATTAAGCTATTTTTAAACGATGAAGAAAGAACCATCATCGACGAAAATTATAAGGTAATAAGTAAGAGTACCCTTAAAGGGAAGGACTATAATCTGTATATCAAAAAATATCCCATCCTCAGAAAGGACGATTTATATGTTTTAAATCCCTCTTCAAAGGATACAATAGAAGCCCTTGCCTCCTTTCTGAGCAAGCCCATGCTTATAGTGGAGACCATAGAAAAAGGGGTTTTTAGTGAAAAAATGTCGCTACCCGAGGGGGCGGATCCGTTTGTTGCGCTATCTAAATTATCCCAGGAGCAGGTAGATATCATAAAAACTAAAGCTAATGAACAATTTAAATCCCTGCCTGAATCCATGATAAGCCAAGGTGCCACTAATTATATTAAATCTGAATACGAGGCCATAGGGATAAACATAAATAAACTTCAATCCAATTATATCCTATCTATTGGAGGAATTATGCTGCTTATATCCTTATTAAGTATGGGAGCAGCCATATCCGTTGGATTT
This sequence comes from Candidatus Epulonipiscium sp., assembly GCA_012519205.1. Taxonomy (NCBI): domain Bacteria; kingdom Bacillati; phylum Bacillota; class Clostridia; order Lachnospirales; family Lachnospiraceae; genus Candidatus Epulonipiscium; species Candidatus Epulonipiscium sp. Next base: position 136,667 of record JAAYQR010000010.1, read on the forward strand.
TTATCAGCTAGAACTTCTGCAGGACTTGGGAAAAACCTCAGGGATAAGGTGTTCAAAAAAGTCACCACCTTTTCTAATAGTGAATTTGATGACTTTTCTACAGCTTCTTTAATTACTAGAAGCACCAATGATATACAGCAGGTTCAGATGTTTACAGTAATGCTTCTTAGAATGGTATTTTACGCCCCTATTATAGGAATCGGTGGGGTTATCAGAGCCCTAAGGACAAACACTTCCATGGCTTGGATAGTGGGGGTTGGGGTTTTGGCAATACTGACCTTGGTGATACTTCTTTTTTCTGTAACAATGCCCAAGTTTAAAATTCTACAAAAGCTTGTAGATAAGGTAAATAGGGTAATGAGAGAATCCCTTAATGGGATGCTTGTCATAAGGGCCTTTAATACCCAAAAGATAGAAGAAAATAAATTTGATAAGGCCAATAAAAACTTAACAAAAACTAACCTTTTTGTATCTAGAATGATGACCTTTATGATGCCTACTATGATGTTCATTATGAATGGAATCATTTTACTTATCATATGGGTAGGAGCTCATGAAATAGAAAATGGTACCATACAAGTAGGGGATATGATGGCATTTATGCAGTATTCCATGCAAATTATCATGGCTTTCCTTATGATATCCTTGGTTTCTATTATCCTGCCCAGGGCTTCTGTATCAGCCCAAAGAATTTCTGAGGTACTAGATAAGAATACTTTGATAAACGACCCTGAAAACCCTATGAAGGTTACAGGTAATAAGGGCTTATTAGAATTTAGAAATGTAAGTTTTAGATATCCTAATGCTGAAGAATGTGTTCTTCAAGATATATCTTTTGTAGCAAAACCAGGGCAAACCACTGCCTTTATTGGAAGTACAGGCAGTGGAAAATCCACATTAATTAATCTTATTCCAAGATTTTATGATGTAACCAAGGGGGAAATTCTCCTTAACGGAGTTGATATAAGACATATGAAACTCCATGATATAAGGGAAAGAATTGGATATGTTCCCCAAAAAAGCATCTTGTTTTCCGGAACAATAGAAAGCAATCTAAAGTACGGTAAAAATGCCAATGTAGAAGATGAAGCTATAAAAAGAGCCATAAGAATAGCCCAGGCTAAAGAGTTTATCGATACAAAAGAAGAAGGGTTTTCTTCTGAAATATCCCAAGGGGGTACTAATGTATCCGGAGGCCAAAGACAAAGATTGTCCATTGCAAGAGCCTTGGCAAAAAGTCCTGAACTATTTATCTTCGATGATAGTTTTTCAGCCCTAGACTTTAGAACCGATGCCACCCTTAGAAAGGCTATGAAGGAAGAACTAAAAGACAGAACCATCTTAATCGTTGCTCAAAGAATCAATACCATAAGAAATGCCGAAAATATCATCGTTTTAGACGAAGGAAAAGTAGTAGGCATGGGTAGCCATAAGGAACTTCTTAAAACTTGCGATGTATATAAACAAATTGCACTATCTCAGCTATCAGAGGAGGAACTGGCAATATGAGTGAAAAAAATATAAAAACTCCTAGACCAATGAGGGGCCCCATGGGCCGTGGGGGAAATTTTGAAAAACCCAAGGACTTTAAGGGCACTTTTTCAAAACTTTTGGCTTATCTAAGGCCTTACAATATAAAACTTATAATTGTTATGCTATTTGCCGTAGGAAGCACCGTTTTTTCTATAGCAGGGCCTAAAATACTCGGTAAAGTCACGACCAAAATATTTGAAGGATTGATCTTGAAGGTAACAGGAGCCGGTGCTGGCATGGATTTCATATATATCCGAAATATCGTTTTTATTTTACTGGGATTGTATTTTATCTCTGCGGTATTTTCCTATATACAAGGCTTTATCGTAACTGGGGTATCCCAAAAGATATCCTATAATCTAAGAAAAGAAATATCCATAAAAATCAATAAACTCCCCCTAAAGTATTTTGATACCATCTCCCATGGAGATGTATTATCTAGGGTTACCAATGATGTTGATACCATTAGCCAAACCCTAAACCAAAGCATGAGCCAAATCATTACATCGACAGTCACTCTTTTTGGAGTACTAATTATGATGCTCTCCATAAGCTGGCAGATGACTATTGTTGCTGTTTTGATACTGCCTATTTCTATGGTTTTGGTTATGGGAATCATTAAAAAATCACAAAAATACTTTAAAGCCCAACAGGAATTTTTGGGTAAGGTAAATGGCCATATAGAAGAAGTTTACGGAGGCCATAATATTATGAAGGCATTTAACGCTGAAGAAAAAGTAATCGACGCATTCGAAAAAATCAACGATAAGCTTTATGGTTCTGCATGGAAATCTCAATTTCTTTCTGGAATGATGATGCCTCTTATGGGTTTTGTAGGAAACCTAGGGTATGTGGCCGTTTCGATTTTAGGGGGTTGGTTTGCCATTAGAAAAACCATAGAAGTGGGAGATATCCTTTCTTTTATCCAATACATCAGAAGCTTTACCCAACCCATAGGACAAGTAGCCCAAATCAGTAATGTCCTTCAATCCACAGTAGCTGCTGCTGAGAGGGTATTCGAGTTCTTGGAAGAAGAGGAAGAAATAAAAGAAACCACAGATCCAATAAAATTAGAAAAAGTTGAAGGAAGGGTAACCTTTAAGAATGTCAAGTTTGGATATGACCCGGATAAAATAATAATCAATGATTTTTCTGCAGATATCAAACCAGGGCAAAAAGTCGCTATAGTAGGACCTACAGGAGCAGGAAAAACCACAATCGTTAAACTTCTTATGAGATTCTACGAATTAAACGAAGGGCAGATTTTCGTAGATGGAAAAGACATCAAAGACTTCACTAGGGAAGATCTCCGAGATGATTTTGGTATGGTACTACAAGATACCTGGCTCTTTTCGGGGACCATCGAAGAAAATATAGGGTACGGAAAGCCCAATTCCACTAAGCAAGAGGTGGTACAGGCAGCCAAAGCCGCCCATACCCATAGATTTATTAAAACCTTGCCTGAAGGATATAATATGCTCATAAATGAAGAAGCCAGCAATATCTCTCAAGGTCAAAAACAACTCCTAACCATAGCAAGGGCCATACTCAAAGATCCAAAAATCCTAATACTGGACGAAGCTACTTCCTCCGTAGATACAAGGACAGAGGTGCTCATACAAAGGGCTATGGAAAACCTAATGAAAGGCAGAACCTCCTTTATCATCGCCCACAGACTTTCTACCATAAAGGATGCCGATTTGATTCTCGTTATGAAAGAAGGAGACATCATCGAGCAAGGCAGCCATAAGGAACTTCTCGAAAAGAACGGTTTTTATGCAGAACTATATAATAGCCAGTTTACAGCATAAAAGATTCCTCAGTCCATTCGAAGTGACAATGAGATAGATTAGTGATATAATTAGGGCATTTCAAAATAATTTTATTATACCACCAAATCTAGGGGGATTTATATGAATGAAAACGAAATAATCATCAAAAAACTATACGATATGGATAAAAGATTGACCAAATTAGAAGAAGAAATATATAAGGATAAGAAATCAACATTGCAGACTACCTTAGTACAAGGGACAAAGAAGCCAACAGTAACCCCTACTGTTCATCCAAAAAATATTATTCCTCAGACCACCCCTAAGCCATCAGAACCTCCTATAATAGTCAAAAAGGAACCCAAAAATCTAGAAATGGAGCTAGGGGGCAAATGGATTAATAGGGTAGGTATTATGGCCTTAATCCTTGCTGCAGCCTTTTTCCTTAAGTATTCCTTTGATAACAATCTAATAGGACCTCAGGGAAGGATTCTTATAGGGGTATTGTTTGGGGTTTCTATGCTTATATCTGGGGACTTACTCTTTAAGAAATACCGCATTCCTTCCGAGGGGCTAATGGGTGGTGGGATTGCCATACTTTGTTTTACCGTATTTGCAGCCTTTGCTTTTTATAATTTAATTGGGCAAAGTATTACCTTTATCTTATTTGTCCTTATTATCTTAGCAAGTACATTCCTAGCCATAAAAAACGATACTGTAACCATTATGCATCTGGGGGTTTTGACTGGATTTCTAACCCCATTTCTATTATCTAGTGGGGAAACTAACGATGTGTTTTTCTTAGCCTATTTAGTTATTTTAAATCTTGGAATTGTTATTATTTCATATTATAAGAACTGGAAGTCCCTGTTTAACTTTGCTTTTTTTGCTACCCATTTTTGTTTTTTGGGATGGCTAATTGGCAGATTTGTAATTGATGTAGCTGGGGTAGAAAAGATTCAGTTCTTTACAGGGTTTTTGCCTTTGATTGTGATATTTGCTGAGTTTTTAGTGATATCGATTTTAATGAACCTAAACCTAAAAAACAAGAAAACCCATTTGAAATTTGATTTCTTTTTAATATTTATAAATGCCATAGTCTTTTATGCCGAAGGCTACAAAATGCTGTTAAAGTATAACGATAGCCTTTTAGGTATCTTTACCATTGTTATCGCCCTATTATATCTTGGGATTTACTTTGGAATCCGAAAATTTATTGATGCGTATAAGAACTTCCTTACTTTTTTACTTTTGGTTTCTCTAACCTTTATTACCATAGCCATACCCGTACAATTAGAGGGGAGATTTTTATCCTTGGCATGGGCAATAGAAGCCTTTGCCCTCTCCTATTTATCTACCAAAACGGAATATATAAAGATTTATTTTTCTTATATTATCGTAATGATAATTGCCTTAATTAGTTTATGGGTTAATTTGATTTATATAGGAAATGATATAACCAAGATACCTTTTTTAAACATCAATTCCATAATATATATTACTTCCATTGTTGTTCTTTTTGGATCATTATGGGCAAATCGAAAGGATAAATCCGGTATTAATATCATTTTTACAGTGATTCTCAACCTATTCTTAATAGGTTTCTTCCTGGCGGATACCTCCAATATTTTTGGAAGATTGATAGAAAAAGCCCAGTCCCTAGGGCAACAGGAAAAAATCGAAAAATATATCTATATGGAAAATCTTATCGGATCATTGGTTGTTCTTTTATATTCAATTATTTTAATCTTTATAGGCTTTATCAAAAATAGCAAGTCCATGAGGATACTTTCCCTTTGTTTGTTTATTTTAGTTATTTTTAAAGTGTTTCTATTTGATCTTTCTTCATTAATAGGCATATATAGGATACTGTCCTTTATGGTATTGGGAGTTATACTAATTGGTATATCCTTCATATACCAAAAATATAAAAATCTCATTTTGGGGGAGGATGCTGATGAAGCTTAAAAAAACCTTGGGTTTAATGGGAATGCTTATACTTTTTTTAAATCCGATAAATGATGGTTTTGCCCAGGATATTACCCCTAATAAATTTCAATATTTCAAGAAAATACCTCAAATGGGAAAGGGCTTAAGCTCCATAAAGCTAGATGCTCAGGTATATGACTCTGCCGGTCATTTAGTTCCAGATATACGAATATTTGATCAAGATGGAGTAGAGGTGCCGTACCATAAATATAATGGATTTTCTAAGGAAAATGTAGAAACAATAGATTTTCGCATACTCAACCTTTCCGAAGATCAGGAGATTCTTAGGGCAGATTTTATTAGGGAATCCTCTTTAGTAGAAACCTATGATCAAATTACCATAGATATAGCTAGCCGTAACTTTTTACTATCTCCCAATCTCTATGGAAGTACGGACGGAAGGGACTTTTTTCCCATCCACACAAAGGGGTATATTTATAGTTTTGATGATATAAATAAAGGGCATAATAACATTATTGCCTTTGATGAGGTAAATTACAATTACCTAAGGGCAGAATTTGAAATAGCCATGGGAAGGGTATCCCCTAAAGATATAAGTAAGGTATCCTATACTAAAAACCTGCCCTATATTCCTATGGAAAAACAAATAGAATCCGACATTGTATCCCTTACTCAGATTGAAAAGACCACAGAAATAGTTCTTGATATGCACTATACAAATCTCCCCCTATCCGCCATAACGATAAACGCAGATGGCAAAAACTACTATAGGGTAGTAAAGATTTTAACAGGTGATGAGATAAAGAAAATGAACCTAATTGCAGAGGACGTTATTTCTTCCTTTGATATAGGGGATTATAAAGTGGATAACAATAAAATAAAAATTGACACTACCTGTCAAAGATATGTAAAACTCATCATCAATAATGAAGACAATGCTTCCCTAAAGATTGGGGGGATAGATTTCTTTTATCTGCCAGATACCTTAGTATTTGAGACAGAACTTGATAAAACTTATAGCCTGTATTATGGCAGTAAGGCCTATAGGGCTCCGATATACGATATCTCCTATATAGCAGCCCATATAGATGAAAAAACCCTCCAAGAATCCCAATTAGGGCAAGAAAATATCAATCAAAATTACAAAAAACAAGACATTCCCTTTACTGAAAGAAATCCTTATATTACAACGATTTCCATCGCGCTGGCTGTAGGGGTATTAGGACTTATAGTAGCAAAAAACTTAAGGGATAAATAATTTTATTTATCCCTTAAGTTATAACCCCTAATAATGATGTTCTTCAGCAGCCTCAGCCTTGGTTCTATGAACTGTTCCAAAAGGATGTTCAGGAGGTGCATAGATGGAATAGAGTTTAATGGGTTTATGTCCCGTATTAATTAGATTATGCCATGTTCCCGCAGGTATAATAAAAGCATAATCATCTTTTACCCTAGCTTGGAAATTTAGATTGTCTCTACTAGGGCCCATCATCACAAGACCTTCCCCGTCTTCAATCCGTATAAATTGATCAAGATCGGAATGGACCTCTAACCCTATATCTTCTCCAACATCGATACTCATTAACGTTACTTGCAAATGATTACCGGTCCATAAAGCAGTTCTAAAGGTATCATTTTCCTCAGTAGCATCTTCGATATCCACCACAAAGGGCTCAGGACCATAATCCCTTAAATGGATTCTGGAAAAGTCCTTATTATAATCATATTCTGCCCCATTATAAAATGGATACAGAAACTGACTTTCCATTGGCTGTTTAGGCCAGGTGGGGTAAGGACTGTTGCCGTAATACATATTATTGGGGTTATACATGGATGCATTTCCGTAGTAAGGATAACCATTGTTCATAAATCTCATTCCTCTCACAAAAAATTTGAATCCTACAACACCATAATATGATTTTAAGACAAAATAAGTGTCATCTTGAGTGTAAGCGAAAGATCTTTACAAACCATCCTTTTTATATTGTAAAATAACTCCTAATAAACTATACTATTATCTAATAATACAAAAATATACAATATAATACTTTATCTGACGATAACCTTTATTTACATAGAAAGAAACTAAAAAACTAGAGAAAGGTGAAGTTTTTCTAGTTAAAGATCTATTTAAGGGATATCTTTGGAATAGAATTCCTAGGAAAGATAGAATTTTACTTGGAACATTATTTCTCAATCAGGTAAATAAGATGGATGGTGGAGGAATCAAAGCAATAGAAAAAACATCTTCTAACCAACAAAGATACATGAAGCTTTAAGATTAATATAAATATGTACAGTTATTTGAATATAAGGAGTGAGTAAAATGGAACGGGAAGTATTTGAAAAATGGCTAAAAAATAATACTGATTTGAAAATTGGTATAATTAATTCGTATGGTTCTGCTATAAATACAATTAGTAAATTTGGAAAACTAAACAATCTATTTAGTGAAGACATATATCAAATTAAGAATTTAAATAAATTGAATGAGAAAATAAATTTGCTGGAAGGGTCTGATTTATATATAGAAAAAAATCAAGAGTCTAATAGAAGATGGAGCTCGGCTTTAGAACACTATAAACAATATATTAGCTCTGAAGAGGAGACAGAGGGTAAAGATAAGGATAAGTCAAGAACATGGTTTGTAGGCGCAGCTATAAATAGGCAAGATCAGACGCAGAAATTTATTGAGGAAGGTATATGGCAAAATGGCTATAGTAACAAATACATAGATTTAGTAAATTCTATTAAGATTGGAGATTTGATAGCTATAAAGTCCTCTTATACACGAAAATATGATTTACCCTTTGATAATGAAGGGGATAGTATTTCTGTTATGGGAATTAAAGCTATTGGAAAAGTTGTAGATAACTTAAAAGATGGTCGTAATTTAAAGGTTGATTGGAAAGAGATAGATCCGATACGAGAATGGTATTTTTTCACCAATAGAAGTACAGTTTGGCAATTAAATAGAGAAGAGGGCTGGCGAGAAGAAGCTTTAATTGACTTTACCTTTAAAGGAAAGGAGCAATATTATAATAAATTTCTGGATTATTATTATGAAGAGGACTATCAATTAGAGGAAAATGAACAGTATGGATGGATAAGTTTTTATGAAGTTTTTGCTAATAAGTTATTAGAATATAAAAATAAAAGGGAAGAATTATTAGAAATTATTAATCAAATTTTTAATGACATTGGCATGAAAAATCCAATGGTAAAAAAATCAGGAGATGGAAAAGATGAAATCCTAGATGATATATGTCCCTTCACTGTTATAGGTTTGTTCAACAAGGGAATTACAGATAAGAATAGAATAAAAATCATGGAAAAGTTTTCAGAGTATCTAGAAATTGAGGAAATCATACCAGATTCATTTGAAGGAATACCTGTCCTTAATAATATGAAGTCTTGGTTTTTCGGGGATAAAAAGCATAGGAAAGATGGAGACATTGATAATCTATGGAAACTTTTTGAATTAGCACTAAAGCTAGCAGATGATTATACAGAAACAAATAAAGAACTTTTCATAGATATATACGATAAGGTAATCCAGCAACATGGAGTACAATGGAATATTACTTTTGCTTTATATTGGATAAGACCCTGGGATTATTTAACTTTAGATAATAATACAAGAACTGGTTTAGTAGAAAAATTAAAGATAAAGATTCCTCTAAACTCAACTAAAAAAACATGTACAGCTTTAGATTATTTAAGTTTAATAGAATTGTTAAAAATGAAATTTGAGGAAGATGATTATCCAGTTCATTCTTTCCCCGAATTATCATATAAGGCTTGGAGTGGAGAAATAAAAACAGAGGGAAAAGTTAGTGAAGATATAGAATTGCCAAGAGATAGGGAATATGAGCCTTATACTAAGGAAGACTTTTTAAAAGAAGTTTTTATGGATGAAGAAAAATATATGACTATAAAATCCTTGCTAGAAAGGAAGAAAAATTTAATTTTACAAGGTGCACCGGGTGTAGGGAAAACATTTATAGCCAAGAGGCTTGTTTCATCTCTTATGGGTATAAGAGATGAAACAAGGGTGAAGATTTTGCAGTTCCATCAGTCATATTCATATGAGGATTTTATTATGGGCTATAGACCCAACGGCAGCGGTTTTGAATTAAAAGAGGGACCTTTTTATGAATTTTGTAAACTAGCAGCAGAAAATATAGATGAAGAATATTTCTTTATTATAGATGAAATTAACAGGGGAAATATGAGTAAAATATTTGGAGAACTTATGATGTTAATAGAATCTGACAAGCGTGGTGAAGAAATTAGCCTTATATATTCAGATGAACCTTTCTATATACCTAAAAACTTATATATTATTGGAATGATGAATACGGCAGATAGAAGTTTAGCCATAATTGATTATGCCTTAAGGCGAAGGTTTTCCTTTGTAGATTTAGAGCCAGCATTTGAAAAAGAAATATTCAAAAATCACCTTTTATCCCAAGGAGCAGATTTAAATTTAATAGATAAAATAGTTAAGAAAATGAAAAAACTTAATCAGGAAATTGAGAAGGATCTATCTCTTGGTAAAGGTTTTAGGGTAGGGCATAGCTATTTTTGTGATTATGTAAGTTCTGAAAATTGGTATGAAGAAATTATTAGATATGAGATAGCCCCACTGATTGAAGAGTATTGGTTTGATGATGAAGAAAAGGGGCAAACCCTTGTTGAAGAGTTATTAAGGTGACAACTATGGGGAGTAGACCTAAAATTCCAATTAAAAATATATACTACATGCTATCCTATGCTTGGGGTATATTGGAAGAGTCAGAAACTATAAATGTAGGAAGCGAAGAATTTGATAATATTTATAATTTACTTTCTAGGATATATATAAATGGGATAATCAACCTTAAAAAAAGAGGTTTTTCAAGATATTATATAGACAAAAAAGAACTTACATCTACTTTAAGGGGAAAGATTGATATAACCTCATCAATAAAAAACCAGTCCCTTCAACATGGTAAGATGTTATGTTCTTTCGATGAATTTTCTGAAAATATTATCTTAAATCAAATAATAAAAACAACTATTGGACTATTAATAAAAGCACCAGATTTAGATAACAGCTTAAGAAAGCAACTATTAAGACAAAGGATGTATTTTACAGGTATTAGTGAAATAGTCCTATCTGATTCTTTATTTTCTTTATTGCGTTACAATAGAAATAACAAACATTATCAGCTGCTAATAAATATTAGTGAATTAATATTTAAGGGTCTTATAACGAAAGAAAAAGAAAATGAATATATATTTTTAGATTTTATCAGAGATGAACAAATGGCAAATTTATATGAGAAGTTTGTTTTGAATTTCTACAAATTACACTTAGATAACTCAATCTATAAAGTGCATGCTCCAAAATTAAATTGGGATATTGAAGCTGAGGTTAAGGAGGATGACTTACTACTTCTTCCTGAAATGAGAACAGACATAGTGGTTGAGAACAAGGCTGAAAAAACACAAATGATAATTGATACTAAATATTATTCTAAAACATTAGTCAAAGGCAATAGAAGTGATATTGAAAAGCTTAGAACAAGTCACCTTTATCAAATTTTTGCCTATCTTTCCAATAGCCAATATGAGGGAAAAAAGGAAGGGATATTATTATATCCAACTATAGATAAGGATATTGATGCAATTTTTCCAATAACCAATAAAAGAATAATGATTAAAACTTTAAACTTAAATACAGAGTGGAATAATATTGAAAAGAGGTTAATGTCTATTATAGATTAAACTTGGAGCATAATTAAAAGATTTGATTTAGAAATGGAGTTTAATAAGAATTAAAGGAGTGGGCTTTAATGGACTTAATAAATATGAAAGTAAGCCATAAGATTTTTGGGGCTGGAATTATTATAGATAAGGTTGATTCATATATAACAGTTAAATTTTCTGAAGGCGAAAAAAAAGTTTGGATACCCTAATGCTTTTGACAGATATTTATCTACAGAAGATACAGAATTTAATAATAAGGTTAAAGAAGAAATAGAAGCCATAAAAAGACTAGAAGAAGAAAAGAAGGAAGAATCAGCTAGGAAAGAAAAAGAAAATTTAAAAGTAGCCCCTACTAAAGAAGAGAAAAAAGAAAGAAAAGCAAAAATTTACCCAAGAGAAAATATTGCCTTTAAATGTAATTATTGTGATGGTGGTAAGTCTGACAAAGAAATAGGTTTTAATGGAGTTTGTAGCGATGAGATTATAAAAAATAATATAGAGATAGAACAGAGAACTTGGTGTTCCTCAAAAGAATCTGATTGCTTATCCTACTTAAATGGAGATATTTCTCGACTGGAATTAGATGATATACATAATGGTGGAGCTTATGTTTATTATGAGAGCCAGATGTTAAGAGAGTGGAAGGCAATGGCTGGCATAGTCCAAAGGGGCGAGAGGGCAGGACAACCTATGAAACTTAACAAGGTGCAAAACAATAGCCTATGTGTTCTAACTACTAGACTTCCGAACACTAGAGAAGAGGACAGATTTATAATCATTGGGGACGGTTCTTTTTGATTTTAATGAAAAAGGAATCATTGATTTAAGACAGATAAAGGGTAATGATATGTATATGAAGGAGCTTATCATAAGACTAATAAAAAGAAGCAAGTTATCCTTAAGAAAGATTGCTAGTCTCCTATAAATATCTTAAAGCCTAAATAAATCAAAGGCAAATCAAAAAGAACCGTCCCCAATGGTTAAAAAAGAACCGTCCCCAATGGTTACCCAATGGTTACCCAATGGTTAATATGATTTAATTCAATATGGTATGGAAAGGGGAGAATTTAATAATATAGATAAGAAGGCAGTAGCAAGAACTATCTTGTTCTTACTAGAAGGATTAAGAGTTTCATCAGAAGTAATGGAGATTACAGAGGGGCTAGTAGACGAACAGTTTAATTATATTAAAAACCTATTGATAAATAAGACTAATATAAAATATTAGGAGGAATAGTTATGAGAATACTAATTTTAGGAGTAGGTGTTATTGGTACTACTTATGGTTATGTCTTTAAAAAAGCAGGTTACTATACAGAGCATTTTATAAGAGATGAAAGAAAAAATAATTATCCAAGCACAGTTAAGATAAATATTCTCGATGGACGTTACAAGCGCAAAGGTAAAGAATATAAAGATAAGTATGATGTAAATATAGCTAAAGACGGTAGTGAGTACGATTTTATATTAATAAGTGTATCAAGTGGAAAGTTAGAAGGTGCTATAAAATCTTTGAAAGAAAAAGGAATAAAAGGTACTTTAATTTTATTTTCCAACTTTTGGAGTACCCGAGATGAGGTTATTAAAATGGTTCATGATTACCCTTATATTATTGGGTTTCCAACTGCAGGCGGAAATATAAGCGGCAATAAACTAGATTGCGTGCTTTTTGATCACATAATGATTGAAAAGGAGGGGAAGACAGATTTAAAAAACTATATCCAATTAGAAAATTTGTTTAAAAACAGTGGAATAAAAACTGAAAAACCTTACGATATGATTGAGTGGATATGGATACATATGGCTATTAATGCAGGAGTCACAACAACTGCAGGTAAAAAAGGTGAGTTAGAAGACTCCAGACAGTTGGCTATTGATTTGATGGATAATCCTAAAGCATTAACAGAAGCTGTAATCACAATTAGAGAAACTTTAAAAATTGTAAAAGCTCGTGGAGTACATATGAGAAACTATATTAGTGAGATTTTACCTTATAAAATACAACGTAATTTAGCGGGAAGGCTGATGAAACAATTGTTTAAAAATAATGAACTTACTAGACGCATTATGACCCTTCACAATGATATTAATGATATTTCATATGGGTGTAAGTCTGTATATCAAGCTGGTATAGACTTAGGAGTGGAAGCACCTACTTTTTATAATAATATGAACAATGTATTAAAATATATAGATAGATGGATAGATAAGAAACTTTTAAGGATTTGTTTCCACTTACCTATAACTAAAATGGGAATCATTTGGGACGGTTCTTCTGGGCTCTTTCTTTGTTTCCACATATTGACAAATGATATTTTAAATTGTACAATATTCACATAAGCTATTATGCTTACAGAATTACATATCGCCATCCAACGTTGCAGAAATCAACCTTAAACCAAAATTTTATAGAATGGGTGAAAAACATGAGCAAACGATATCAGAACTTTGGTGACTTTATTACTCAAAAAAGAGAAGAAAAAAAGATAACACTTAGAGAAATGGCGAAAAGACTTGGGATAACCCCACCATATTTAAGCGATGTAGAAAAAGACAGACGAAATCCCTTTGATTTAGGAAAGCTAGAACTTCTTTCCAGCATTTTGATGTTATCGGAAGATGAGAAGATAATTATGCTTGATTTAGCAGGAAAGAAGAGAAATGAAGTAGCGCCAGACCTTCCAAAGTACATTATGGAAAGGGACTATGTCAGTGCCGCACTTCGTACAGCCAGGGATTTAGACGCAGGAGAGGAGGAATGGCTTAGATTTGTCGATGAACTAAAGAAAAGAAAGGGGTAAATTTATTCATGTATTTCCCATCGTACAGAATAAAAAGAAATGGTGTACCTATTTTAAGCAAAATAGAAATTGATAACATAGCAGAAGCCTATCTACAGGATTTTTGCCCGAAAGCAATGAAAACTCCCATGGAGTTGGATATTGATTCATTTATTCAGAATTACTTGGGCTTAAAACAAGACTTCCAGTATCTATCCCATAATGGAATATATCTTGGAATGACCGTCTTTAATGATACAAACAAATTACCGGTCTATGACCCAATAACCCAACAGGCAGAATACATCAGCACCAAGGCAGGAACTATCATTATTGATAATAGCCTTCTAGCTTTAGGCCAAGAACATAGATATAGGTATACCATGGGCCATGAGGGGGGCCACAATATCTTTCATAAACATTATTTTACCTGTCTTTCTAGTCAGTCCATTGTATTTGGCAGGGAACTTGGGGCCATGGTCCAGTGTAGGGCACTGCCTATCGCGTCTAAGACAAAGCCCGTATCCCAGTGGGATGATGGGGATAGAATGGAATGGCAGGCGAATTATATGTCTTCTGCATTGCTTATGCCAAAGACCATGGTATACCACTTAATCAAATCCCTCCTTCCTAATAAAGACGATGAAATAAGGTATAAGGATTATATCTATAAAATCGTTAGAACCTTCAATGTATCTAAACAAGCTGCGGAGTATCGCCTAAAGCAATTAGGGATTATTTCCAACAATAATTTCACAAAATAAGCCCCACCAGGGGCGTTATTAATAAACATTCTGTAAGCTATTCAGCTTACTAGATAAGGTTTTGGGCCTTGTTAGGATCCAAGATAGTATGCTCAAAATGAAGTACAATTTTTATTTTCAGGAGGTACAAAGTGAAAGTAGAACAAAAGCTTTTAAAAAACTGTATTATAAAAGACCTGCCGGAACCCTACAATCAATACGCCCAAATCATTGGCATAGAAAACCTATATCTGCTCACAAAAGAACTAGGGGGAACATCCATCTACATCCCCAAACCTCAATTTTTGCTAAAAGAAACCCTAGGCAATGTCTTAAGCAGTGAGTTTGACGGAAGTAATTATAAGACCTTAGCCCAAAAATACAATGTTTGTGAACGCACCATCAGAAATTGGTTAAGGAAAAAAACCAAATGAAAGGAGTCTTAAAATGGAAGAATACAAAATAATCTGGAGGGGGAATGAACATACCAATCATTCGTCCCGGGAAGAAAATATCCCAATAATCATTGTCAATCATATCGTAGCTGGATCTGCAAAAAGCTGTGATAGCTGGTTTCGTACCCCAAACAACAGACAGTCCTCAGCCCACTTTTTAGTAACTTTTGAAGGAGAAATATTTCAGTATGTAAGGATAGAAGATATGGCATGGGCAAACGGACTCAAACTATACGATATTCCCAAAGCAAAAAGCCCTCTAATTCGAAGTATAACTATCAACCCAAACCTTTACTCCGTATCCATCGAACATGAGGGAACCACGGGAAAATTAACTCAAAGCCAATTTATGGCCACCCTCTGGCTTCACAAATATATCGCAAATTACATAAAAAAAACTTGGAAAAAAGAATTTCCTATGGACCGCAATCATATTTTAGGCCACTGCGAAATCGACCCCATAGGAAAGCCAAATTGCCCGGGAGTGGATTTTCCCTGGGAAAGGCTCATGGAAGAACTGAAAGAAGCCCCAAAACCAGAGGTAAAATGGCGATATGATGGGGTAGAATTTCTAAATAATCAAGGCCTTCTCAATGATCTTCAGGGTTGGAAGGATAAAATCCATGAACCAATGCCTGTTTGGGCAGTATGCCTTTTGATGAAACGGGTAGTGGAAAAATTCTTAGAAAATTCCCCTGAACCATAATCCTATTTGTTTCCCACCAAATGAATTACCATAAAGAAGAATTCAAAAGATGGGAGGTGAAACATATGGCAGTAGTGGGATCTGTAGTAGGCACAAAATTAAGCTTACAATTCAAAGACGGAGACAAAACAGTTTCAAAGACTTACAGCAATCTAAAGACATCTGCAAAAGATCAAGACATATTCAATGCGGCTGGAACGATTGCATCCCTTTCAGAAAGACCTGTAGAAATGGTTAAGAAAATCGTAGAAACAGAACTTGAAGACATCTAATCAACAAAAAACTTAGAAAAAAGGAGGTGTATACAAAGTGGAAACCAACAAATCATTAGAAATGACTTTTGTAGCCGATGATGGCAAAAAAGTGACTATTTCCGTACCTTCTCCAAGGGCGAACATGACCGAATCAGAAGTTAATAATGCCATGAATCAACTCATCGCTGCAGACATCTTTAGCGATAACCATGGCAGCCTAATAGAAAAATCTGGAGCTAGAACCGTAACTAGAACAATAGAAACAATCCAAGTAGCATAAGAAAAAGGCAGGGAAACCTGCCTTTTATGGTGTTAAAAAGGAAGGAGGCATTAGATGGAAGAGATACTAAATTATATAAGCAATATAGGCTTCCCTATAGTCGTATCCGTATACCTACTGGTACGATTTGAAAAGAAGATAGATGTGCTAACAAAAAGCATCGACCAGCTAGGAGATGCCGTAGGCAATTTGATAAGATTATAGGTATTAGGTATTAGGTATTACAATTATTCATTATAGATTCTTTGATACACTCAGAATAACATATAAGATAACATAAAAATTTTCCCCGCATACAATATGTAATAGATACTGGGCATTGTGGTTATCCAGTTATTAAGTTGAGGGGGAAATATAATGGAGAAGGAAACATTAAGAAATAAAGAGGCCAAAAAAATAACCCTAATTGGTTTTTGGGTAAACACCCTGTTGACTGTATTTAAGATATATGCTGGAATCCTTGGGGGGAGTGGTGCTATGATTGCAGATAGCATACACTCCCTATCGGATTTTTTAACAGATATGGTTGTTTTATTAGGGTTTAAGTTTTCCGAAAAACCAGAAGATGATTGCCATAATTATGGCCATGGAAAATATGAAACTTTGGCAACAGCTGTTATAGGCGTCCTTTTATTTTTTGTTGGCTTCGAAATCATAAAATCAGGGATAAGAAATATTGGAGCTTTTATAAAAGGGGAGTCCTTAGCCGTTCCGGGGATTATTGCACTGGTGGCTGCCTTACTATCCATCCTGTCAAAAGAAATCTTATATCACTACACCATAATAGTGGGCAATAAAATAAAAAGCCCCTCCATCATAGCAAATGCATGGCATCACCGTTCCGACGCCTTCTCCTCCATTGGTACCTTACTAGGAATTGGTGGAGCAATTATACTAGGACGAAGGGGGGCTATTCTTGATCCCATTGCCTCCATAATAGTTGGTCTCTTTATTTTCAAAATCGCCTATCGAATCCTAACCCCAGCTATCAACGAGCTTATGGAAGCCTCCCTTAATAAGGAAGATAAATCAAAAATCAAGGAGGTCATTGGTTCAAATAAGGAAGTTAAGGATTTTCACCATCTGAGGGCACGAAAGATAGGAAGTGGTACAGCCATTGAGTTTCATATCCTAGTCAACGACAATCTAAATATAAAAGATGCCCATCAGGTATGCGATGCCCTAGAAGGGCAGTTAAGGAGCTCCTTTGGAGAATCCTCCATCATAACAATCCATGTCGAACCCTTTAACAGCTAGTACCGAGTATTGCAATTATATGATAAAATATATAAGTGTTCTAGTCCTAAGATGATTTGACTAAATATTTATCTTAAAATACCTTAATTTATTGATTACAGAAGGAGGAAATATCATGAATCTACGGAGGGCCACCATAAGTGATGTATCCCTTTTAATAAAACTTCGGATGGATTTTCTAAATACTTACACGGGACAGTTATCCGATGGTGAAATAAGGGCAATACAACCACAATTATCCGATTATTATATAAAACATATTCCCCTAGGAGATTTTATAGCAGTTATTGTTGAAATAGATGAAAACGTGGCAGCTACAGCTTTTATGACCATAGAGGAAAGGCCTGCCAATACAAGCTATATTACAGGAAAGACCGCCATGATACATAATGTTTTGACTTATCCCGATTATCGCAGAAGGGGTATATCCTCTAGGATACTATCAGAGCTTATAAGAGAAGCCAAAAATGCCGATGTTTCAGCCATTGACTTATTGGCTGCAGAAGATGCTATGCCCCTCTACCAAAAATTTGGCTTCACGCAACCAAAAAATACTTATATGCGCCTTAAACTAAATTTAGCAGACATAGGGGAGAATACCAATGAGTTTTAAAGAATATCTTGAATTGTTTTTAGTGTTTCTAAAGATCGGCAGTTTTACATTTGGGGGTGGTTTTGCCATGATCCCCCTTATTGAAAAGGAATTAGTAACCGATAAAAAATGGCTCAAGAAGGACGAAATTATTAATTTATTTGCCGTTTCCCAGTCCATACCCGGAGCTATTGCAATCAATACGGCTACCTTGGTTGGATACAAAGTAGGAGGTAAAAGAGGTGCGCTGGTTTCTACCTTAGGAGTTGTACTGCCTTCCTTCTTCATTATTTTACTTATAGCAGCTTTTTTTGAGAAAATATCTGATTATAAAATAACTGAAGCTATTTTCACAGGAATAAATGGAGCTGTTATCATTATGATTTTAATAGCTGCCATAGGAATGCTCAAGGCCAGTATCAAGGGAAAACTAACCTTAGGTATTGGGACTTTAACCGTAATAGGGATATCCTTTTTGAATATTAGTCCTATTTATATCATTGTACTGGGAATAGTAATAGGCATTATTAAGTATATAGCAGCCGCAAAGAAGGGAGAGGATTCTAAGTGATTTATCTAGAACTGTTTTTAGCTTTCTTTAAGATAGGACTTTTTAGCTTTGGCGGAGGCTATGCCATGATATCTTTGATATCCGAAGAAGTGGTCAAGCACCAATGGCTCTTAGAGTCTGAATTCATACAAATCATAGGCATAGCTGAGATGACTCCCGGACCCATTGCTGTTAATTCTGCCACCTATCTCGGATATAGGGCAGCGGGAATTTTGGGGGCGACCTTTGCCACAATCGGTGTGGCTATGCCCTCTTTAATTATTATCCTTTTTTTGTCTCCGATTCTTTTTAAGAATGTTGACCATCCGCTAGTAAGGCAAATTTTTTATTGTATAAGACCAATTATCGCGGGGTTGATTGTTTCCGCAGCAATAAATGTTTCAAAATCAACCCTTTTCATAAAAAATATATCGGATGGCGATTTTTCTTTTAATTATTATACCCTTATCATTGCTATTATTATATTGGGTATACAATTATGGAAAAAACCCCATCCGATTTTACTAATTGTACTATCTGCCATATTAGGAGCAGGCACGCTGTTCTTTCCTTTGATAAAATAAAATAAACACAAAAATAGCCGCACATAGACTAAGGGAAATTGTTATAAGATAATATATTGTAGTCATGTCCTTATCCTTAAACAGCTGTCCTATGATAAGGGATGTACCATTAAAGGATAAATGAAGTAAAATTGCATTCCATAAGGAATCCCCCCATAAACATACCACTCCCGCTGCAATCCCTAAAATGAAGGCATACATTCCTTGTAGAACATTAAAATGATATAATCCAAAAAGCAATGACTGAATAATCACTGCAACGATTATAGGAAAGGACTTCTTCATTTGTCCTAATATTAATCCGCGAAATACGATTTCTTCAAAAAAAGGTGCCGTGATAACCACTGCCAAAAAGGTCACAATAAGAGAGGTTTCCCCCACCAGCAGTTCTGAAATTTTTTGATGTTCTGGAAAAAACCGTTGGATATCTGTGATGTTAATAATCCCAGATATAATAAAGTTTAGTGTTATCCCAAGAATTATAGAAAAAATCAAATATAAACCCTTTCCCTTAACAAGTCCTGTACCTGCAATAAAGCTCTTTTTTGCAATTTTAAAGACTAATAAATAGATAAGAAGGGAAAACCCTGCAGATATAATTATCATCCAAGTAGTAGCTTTCGTAACAAATTCTAGTATTAAGTCCATAGGTACTTCTTCTGTGGGATTATTTATAGCATGTTTGACTGCAATAATAATTCCCCCCACGATACCAATGATTGCCCCCACCAATACTTGCCCCCCTACAGCATTTAAAAAATACAAAATACTAATTCCAAAATCTCTCCACTTTGATCGCAAATTATTTTCCTCCTTTAAATATTTTCATATATGGTGAATAGTATAAACAATGTAAAATATGGTGTCAATTAAAACAATGGGGTTTATTTTTATTTAAAAAATTGTATAATGATATAATAGGTTTATTAAAACAAAGGAGTGGTATGATGAACTTGATTTTTACAGGAAAAACAAAAGATGTATACAGCTTGGAAGATGGGAACTATCTACTGAAATTCAAGGACGATGTAACCGGTGAAAATGGGGTTTTTGATCCTGGAGCTAATACAGTAGGATTAACGATAGAAGGTGCAGGTAAGGCAGGATTAAGGCTTACAAAGATGTTCTTTGAGATTCTAAAAGAAGAGGGCATTCCTACCCATTATATCGATGCAGATATCGATGCTGCAACCATGAAGGTTATTCCCGCTAAGGCCTTTGGAAATGGTCTAGAGGTAATATGTCGATACAAAGCTGTAGGAAGCTTTTTAAGGCGTTATGGAATGTATGCAAAAACAGGGCAGCCCCTAGATGCATTTATAGAAATAACCCTAAAAGATGATTCCCGTCAAGACCCACCAATTACTGAGGATGCCCTACATATGTTAGGAATTTTAACCACCGATGAATACAAAATAATCAAAGAGCAAACCAAGAAAATATCAGAAATCATCAAAAGAGAATTAAGCAAAAAAGGAATTGAGTTATACGATATCAAACTTGAGTTCGGCAGGGATAGCAATTCCGGAAAAATTATTTTAATCGATGAAATTTCCGGGGGCAATATGAGGGCCTATAAAGATGGAGTTTATATTGAGCCTTTACTTTTGGAAGAAATAATGACGAACTAAAACCATATTAACTTCGAAAAGCTAGTATATAGCACTTTTCGGAGTTTTTTGTTGCTTACAAACTGCAAAATATTATAATATTATTATAGGAAAACCCATGAAAGATTTGTTATAATTATAATTGATGTTAAGAATAAACAAAAAGAGGTGAGCTTTTGATTCATCTAAAAAACCTAAGTAGGATATCCATTGCAATTATAGCAGCACTTGTACTAAGCTCCACTTCCATAATTATAGCTAACCCTAAGGAGGATGTTTTTTCACAGACAGAGGAAAAACTTACCACCATCGATGAAAAGGAAAAAGAAGTTCTCCAAAAGCTATTCTTTATTTTACAAGATATAGAAGAAATGGAGCGCCAAGAAGAAGAAATACAAAAGGACATAAAAACAATTCAGGGACAAATCCAGCACCTTACCCCAAATATACAAAGAGAAAAAATTTCCTACGAAAGGAAAAAGATGGCCTTAAAGGAGGTTCTAAGTATTTATCAAAAAAGAGGAGTAACTTCTTATTTAGAAATTCTCCTTGCGTCTGAAAACCTTTCTTCTTTAGTAAAAAGGATTAATATAATAAGGGATTTATCAAAAAACACAGGAAATCTCCTAGAAGAGCTAGATGAAAAAAGAAAAATACTAGAGGAGGAAAAAAAGGAACTAGACGATACATTGTACACCCTAGGGAAAAAACAAGAGGAACTTTTAGGGACATTAATTAAAAATAAAAAACTAAGAGATGATATGCAAGAATATCTTACCACCTTAGATTCTGAGCGTTCCTATTATGAAGGACAATTAAACCAAATAGCCAATGCTTGGAATAAGGCTAGAACTGCCCTTTCGGATTCAGTTTCTAAGTTTTTTGAGGTCTTGGAAAAGGGAGATTTACCCTTTGAGAAGGTTGATATCAAAATTACCCTAGGTGGGGTTAGGGCTTCCATTGACGAAATAACCTTTAATGAAATTGCTAAGGAATATCTTGTAGATAAGGACATAAGATTTTGCTTCTCTAAAGATAAGATGCTGGTAGAAGTGCCCAGCACGCAATTTTCATTATCTGGATCATTTGTTATTGTAGATGATTACACCCTAGAATTTAGGGCAGAAGAGGGAACATTCTATGGCATGTCCCTTACTAAAGAGTCCATCCATGACATATTCAAAAACGGCCATTTAAGGTTAAATCTAAAACCAGTCCTATATGGGGGCAAATTAGACAAAATCACCATTAAGGAAGGTGCCTTAGAGATAAGCAGTAAACTCCCTTTGTTTTAGGAAGAATTAGGAGGATTATTATGATAGAAGCAAGGAAGGTATATCTAGAATATCCCGATGGGACAAAAGCCCTAAATAATATAGAACTAAGAATACGCAAGGGGGAAGTCGTCTATATAATAGGTCCTAGTGGTTCGGGGAAAACCAGCCTATTAAAGCTTTTGATGGGCATAGAGCAACCCACCTTAGGAGAGTTAGTAGTATTAGGCAGACAAATCCAAAAAGGCTCCAAAAAAAGTATCCGTGAAATAAGAAGACAGATAGGCCCAGTTTTCCAAGAATTTAAGCTAATTCAGGGAAGAACAGCAATGGAAAATGTCATTATGGCCATGAGGGTTTTAGGTATGCCCAAGGGATTATTAAATAAAAATGCCTTAGATTCCTTAGAAAAGGTTGGGTTAACCCATAAGGCCTTTCAGAAAGTAGAGCATCTTTCCTGGGGAGAAAGACAAAGGGTTGCTATTGCTAGGGCAGTAGCAAGGAAGCCAGCTCTTATAATTGCCGATGAGCCAACGGGTAATCTTGATATAAAAAACGCCTTAAATATCATGGATCTTTTACGCTCCTTTAAGGATGAGGAAACGACAGTTATCATTACCACCCATGCCACCCATTTGATAGAAGATATTAAGGAAGGCACATTATTTAAAGTAAATAGTGGACATATCGTTCGCGAGTCCATGGGAGGGATGCATCATGAAAAACATTATTTATAATATAGGATATTTCATAAGAGAAGCAAAAACGATTTTTAAGCTAAGTACTTGGTCAAATATTCTCTCTCTTTTTAGTATAGGTCTAATTTTATTTATTCTATCCTTGGTGATTTCCGGCTGGTGGGTCAGTACCGAAATAATCACTATGATTCATGGGGAAGCAGAGGTCAATATATATACCAAAGAAAATATCGATGAAACCAAACGAAATCAGGTTATAGAAAAAATTAAAGATATAGAGGGCATCCTAGAAACACGAATAATCGAAAAAGACGAAGCCTATCGTAGAATGGTTGATATTCTGGGTGAAGATGCCAGGGTTTTAGAGTACTTCGATGACAATCCCTTTAGCACCTTTATAGAAGCAAAAATAGATATAGAAAAAACGGTATCAATTTACAAAGAATTAAAACTCATTCCAGATATAGAGTACATCAGGGACAATAAGGAAGTATTAGAACATCTACGAAATATTACAAAAGTCTTATACATTATTGGAACCTTATTTATCACGGCAGTGGGGATTTCAACGGTGGTTATCATCTCCCATATTATTAGACAGGGCATATATAATAATAGGGACGAAATAAATACTTTAAGATTACTTGGGGCTTCAGAGTTTTTTATATCCTTGCCATTTTTGATGGTAGGGCTAGTACTAACCATAGGTGGAGGCATATTGGCATCCATTTTTCTAAGCCTTATCCTGATTAATATCTACTCCCAAATGACCGCTCCTATTCCTTTTCTCCCTTTGCCGCCCCTAAGGCTTATGGTTCAAAGTCTTATTTCAATTATAGTAGCCATCAGTGTAGCCCTAGGGACCATAGGGAGCCTAATAGGCATCAGATTCGATTAATTTAGAATACGGGATAAATTATTCCACAAGCAAGTCTTTTACCTGCATCCCCTGCTGGCTGACTTCTATAATCATCAGGATTTTGATGGATAATGATACTTTTTCCTAAAATATCCTCGACTTTAAACTTATTAGTAAAAAAAGTCATTATAGCCAACCCATCATTAGAAAATAATACTGGAAAATCCCCAGCATGATTTCCATGGGGTTGGTTATAAGGATTCCAATGTCCTCCGGCAGATTGAAAGGGGTCCTTAGGGTCTCCTATCTCACAATTCCCAAACTCATGGATATGAAATCCATGGGGACCTATGGGTGGATTATTATTTTCTGCGGATTTATATGGTGGTAGACCTGTAATATATACATAAACCTGGGAACCACCGGAAACATCTCTAAATACTACCTTCCCTCTAATTTGAGAAGCAAGGGGCCCTCCTTTAATATTAGCCTGTGCCATCCTTACTAATCCCTTATTATTATAAAACATTTTTTCACCTCTTAAATGAATATATAGTAAAAATCACAATATATATTATGGTGAATAAATTAGATTAGTGACTATTATATACTTATTAATAAATATATTTACTGGGAGAACAACCAATTGCTTTTTTGAATTCCCTATTAAAATAACTGATATTATTAAAACCAACCCTTCTTGCAATATCCGCTATTTTAGAATCCGTTGTCATAAGCAGGGTACAGCTTTTTAAGATTCTATATCTTATTACATAGGCAATGGGGGATATATTCATAATTTCTTTAAAAGCCTGGCAAAAAATAGCCCTCACTCATAGGAATTATTTTTGCTAGAGAAGATAAGCTTATTTCCTCTGCATAATTATTATGTATATAGTCTAAAATCGGTTGTATTCTTTTAAGTTCGTAATCTTTCTTCTTTTTATAATTTGAAATTATCTTTGAGTTTTTATAGCATATATCCCATATTCCAAAGATTCTACTTTTTAAGAAAAGCTCGTTTTCCGCAATATCTTCATATCTTAGCTTAGATATTTCTCTAAGAAGCTCTAATACTGATTTTTGCCATTTTGTTTCCCTTTTCAACAATTTTTCAAACTCTATATCTCCATTTATTATCGGATATACGAATTTGGAATAAGATGCAAGTTTTGCATTATAACCAAATAAATTAGGGTGAAATAACACTACGGATGCTTCACAGGGCATTCCTTTATATGACCTAGCAGCATGGAGAGCGTTGGATGGGATAAATAATCCTTCCCCCGATTTGATGCAATATTCCCTATCTTCAATGGTATAAACCATTGCCCCTTTCAAAACAATTATAAATTCAAATTCATAATGCCAATGGAGATAAAAAAAGTTGCCCACATTAGGACCATAGCTTAAACGATGGATGGCGATAGGTATTAGGATTGTTCCATGAACTGCCTTTTCTTTTAAATATATTTTTGATTTCAATATAGTCCTCCAATCCATATGAATATTGTGTTAGAAGTCATGAATTTACTTATAGTACTTAGTACAAATAGTGAATATAATACAATTATAGACTTAAAATATCTTATATTCAATAAAATCTAAAAAATTTAAGGAGGAATAAGATGAGATTTACACAAGAGGGAAATCGTTTGATAGGAAAAAGTGGCAGCGAAATGATTTGGATTGAACCCTGGGGTGAAAATTCATTAAGAGTCCGTATGACAAGGGAAGCCCTTATGGATCCTAATGATTGGGCTCTTATGGATGCCCCAAAAAAGACAAAAACTAAAATCACCATCGAAGATATTAGCCTTGTGGAACCTTGGATTACTGAATCCAAAAAGGAAAAAAAGGCCTACAAAACCCAAATAGCTTCCATCCAAAATGGCGAAATCATAGCTTCTTTTAATGGAGAGGGTTGGCTAAGTTTTAAAAATAAGGATGGAAAAATCTTAACAGAAGAATATTGGCGGGATAGGAACCGTATAGACAGATACTGTGTACCCCTTAGGATTGAAGGAAGAGAATTAAAACCTATTATAGGAACTAGTGATTATGCCCTTACTGCTCGTTTTGAAGCTTATGAAGATGAGCAGATTTTTGGCATGGGACAATACCAAGAAAAGAATTTAAATAAAAAAGGGGCTACCCTAGAACTTGCCCACCGCAATACTCAAGCTAGTGTACCTTTTATGTTATCCAGCCGTGGCTACGGATTTTTGTGGAATAATCCTGCCATAGGAACTGCTACTTTTGGTACGAACCGTACAGAATGGATAGCCAAAAGCACAAAGAAGCTTGATTATTTTATCACTGCCGGTAAGACCCCAGCCCAGATTGAAGAACAATATGTATCAGCTGTAGGAAAAGCACCCATGATGCCGGAATACGGTATGGGTTTTTGGCAGTGTAAATTAAGATACCGAAATCAAGAAGAGCTTCTTAATGTGGCAAGGGAATACAAACGTCGCGAAATACCCCTAGATGTTATCGTAGTCGACTTTTTTCACTGGACAAGGCAGGGGGACTTTAAGTTTGAACCTAGGGACTGGCCAGACCCTGATGCCATGATAAAAGAACTAAAAGAAATGGGTGTAGAGCTTATGGTATCTGTATGGCCAACCATAGATAGCCGCTCGGAAAACTTTGAACATATGTCTAAGGAAGGCTATTTGATTTCTGCCGATAGAGGGATGAATATCAATATGAATTGGATGGGAGAAACCGTATTCTTTGATGCCACCAACCCCGATGCCAGGGAATATGTATGGCAGGTATGTAAGAAAAATTATTATGATAAGGGTGTTCGACTATTTTGGTTGGATGAGGCTGAACCTGAATTTGGTCCTTATGATTTTGATAACTATAGATATCATCAGGGCCCAGCCCTACAATGTTCCAATATATATCCCGTCCTATACGCCAAGGGATATTATGACGGCATGAAAAAAGAGGGGCAGGAAGAGGTGTGTAATCTGGTAAGGGCGGCTTGGGTAGGGAGCCAAAGATATGGTGCCCTTACTTGGTCCGGTGACGTATCCTCTAGCTTTAGAGCCATGAGAGAGCAGCTGCAAGCCGGCCTTAATATGGGCATAGCAGGAATACCTTGGTGGACAACGGATATAGGCGGATTTTTGGGAGGGTATGTAGAAGATAAAGATTTCCATGAACTGCTCCTGCGATGGTTTGGTTTTGGAGTATTTTCCCCTGTATTCCGCCTTCATGGTGAAAGGGTTCCCCATATAGAGCCTAAGGAAGAAGTTATTGGTGGAGTAGCCCAAATGATGAGCGGTAGTCCTAATGAAATCTGGAGTTACGGTGAAAAAAACTATAAAATAATGAAGAAATATATATTAATGAGGGAAAGACTCCGCCCATACATAAGGGAGTGCATGAAAGAGGCCCATGAAAAGGGAACCCCTATAATGCGCACCATGTTTTACGAATTCCCCGAAGATCCCCTTTGCTGGAATATGAATGCCCAATATATGTTTGGGCCGGATATCCTAGTAGCCCCCATATTTGAATTGGGCATGCGAAGCCGGGAGGTTTATCTTCCTAAATGTGACACTTGGAAAAATGCTAAAACTGGAGAAATCCTAGTGGGCGGACAATTTATTACCGTTGATGCTCCCATTGATGAAATCCCCTTATTCCTAAGAGCCGAAAAAAATCATCCTGTTTATTAATTATTAACGAATGGTTTAAGATTAAGTACTAGTAAGGAGGTTAATATGAACAAATCCTATAATACAAGAGAAAAATACACATACAAACCCATCTCCGTTCCAGGCGGTGGTTTTGTCACAGGTTTTGTTTTTCACCCTGAAGTCCCTGATATCCTATATTGTAGAACCGACATAGGAGGGACCTATAGATATGATTTTGATACTAATTCTTGGATGTCCCTTATAGATCATGCTACAGATATCGACGTCTGGGAAACTTACCCCCTATCCATAGCCCTAGATAGGCAAAACCCCAGTTATATATACATAATGGTAGGCCTTTACCCCAATCATAAAATTGCTTTTTCTAAAGACTATGGGGCAAATTTCATATATTTTAATCCTCCTATCATTGACGAAAAGGGTAATACAACTACAATCCACGGAAATGCTCCCGGCCGTTCTACGGGGGAAAGGCTAGTAGTTGACCCCCATGACTCTAACACCTTATATATGGGAACCATGGAAGACGGACTTTGGAAAACCATCGATAGATGCAAAACATGGACAAGACTTAATATTCAATACCCCGGCAAGGAATCCGAAAAAGGAATATCTTTTATAGAAATTGACCCCATCTCAAAAAGGATTGCCGTAGCAACCAGTGGAGAAATGGGCTCTTTAGGTAAAGATATAAGGGGACAAAGTGTTTATATAAGCAGTGATGGCGGGTTAAGTTTTAAACCCCTAAAAGGGGAACCTGCTCCTGTTTTAGGGGGACCTAAGGATCATCCAGGATATGTAGGGCAAAGGGCTGCTTTTTTAGATAAATATTTATTTGTATCCTATACTGCATACAATATCGGGTGGTCCAATTGGAATACTTATGGTTGTGATACGGGCAAATCCTATGATGGCGCCCTTTTTAGATTTGAATTAGATGATGGGGGAGAAGTCATTGAGGCTTTAGATATTACCCCCCCAATATAATAAACCCCACATTTTATGATGAACAGGCCCCTGAACGAAGATTGGGATATGGGATAAGTGGTATCGGTATTGATAAA
This sequence comes from Candidatus Epulonipiscium sp., assembly GCA_012519205.1. Taxonomy (NCBI): domain Bacteria; kingdom Bacillati; phylum Bacillota; class Clostridia; order Lachnospirales; family Lachnospiraceae; genus Candidatus Epulonipiscium; species Candidatus Epulonipiscium sp. The sequence continues at coordinate 165,059 of JAAYQR010000010.1, forward strand.
CAAAACCCAGGTACTATCCTTTGTACTACCATTACGGCTTCCCCAGATACGATTTATCATTCAAGGAATTTTGGACTTACTTGGAAACCTATTATGTCGGGACTTAATATAGGAAAAATCGACTTTAATGTTTCATACCAAAAACCTGAGTACAATGGCAATGACTCTCTCATACACTGGATGTCAGATATAAAAATAAATCCATTTAATAGGGATATGGCGCTTTTTAACACTGGAGCCGGAATATTTATGACAAATGATTTGACGAGGGCTAATGAAAATAAAACAGTTACCTGGGCATGCTGCAATAAGGGATTAGAAGAAACAGTGCACCTAAATATCTATTCCCCTCCCTCAGGAGATGTCAAACTGATAGATATTATAGGGGATTATGGGGGATTTGTATTCTCCGATTTAGATCAACCTGCCGAAAATACCTTTGCTAATCATAATAAGGATCGCTGGATTACTGCAATGAACGCCGATTATCCCGATAGCAATCCCTATATGATAGTGACTGCCCCTAGAGGAAACTGGACTGGCAAAACAAAAGGCGGCATTATCCTATCCATTGACCAAGGGAAAACATGGAATCAACTTCAGGATCCCCTAGGTATAAATAAGGATATTGACCAATTAATCGGCTATATAAAAACCCCCAATGTTACTTCGGGATGGGTGGCAGTATCTGCCGATGGGGAAGCTATACTTTGGAATATCGGATTTCCCATATACGCTTTTAGACTCGTATATACCTATGATTTAGGCAAAACCTGGGGAAAATCTAAAATATACGATTTTAATAATCAGCTTATAACCAAAGAAAACTTGCCCCTTAAGGTTATGGCAGATAGGGTGAATCCTAATGTCTTTTATGGCTTTGGTGAAAACCTAGAAGGCAAGGGCTTTTTTGTAAGTCTTGATAAGGGCCTAAGCTTTCATCAAGTAAAGGCTCCAGAAAACTTTCCCTTTGTTAATCTTGCGGGAATAGACAGCGAGCAAGAGTATGAAATTAGGGTGGAAAGCGGCAAGGAAGGACTCCTATGGATTGCCTTAAATGAATACGGCCTTTGGAAAATAAAATACGATAGTGTACATAATGTTTTTATGGGTAACCAAGTTTCCAAAACAGGGGATTATATTAAAAGAATTGGTCTTGGAAAGCCCAAAGAAGAAAGTGAAGTAAAAACCCTTTTTACCAGTGGAACTATTAATGGAGAATATGGATTTTATCGCTCCCATGATGAAGGTGTCAATTGGATAAGAATCAATGATGATTACAATCAATATGGGGATATTCGCTCCATATCCGGTGACCCTAGGGTCTTTGGTAGGATATACATTGCCACTGGCACTAAGGGATTGATATATGGGGATATTACCTCGTAGCTATATCCTTTTTGTCAATAATTTTTTTGCAGTGGGGACAATGGTATTGAAGTTCTACTTTATGATTACATGAACTGTGTACAAGCTCTTTATGACATTCCTTAAGATGTTTTTCCCCCCATATTATAATACTATTAAAAACATCATCTAAATCTTCTCCGCTTTCGGTTAGGATATACCTATAGCGGGGAGGATGTTTTTGATATAAGGCAGGGGTTATAATTCCATCTTTTTCTAAATCCTTTAGGCGATTAGAAAGAAGGTTACTAGATATGCCTTCAAGATTTTCCATTAAAGCGCTATAGGTATCTTGCCCTTTTGATAATTGCCGCAGTATTAGTAGTGTCCATTTATCTCCGATTATATTTAAGGTTTGTGCAATATTACAGGGTATATTATATTGGTTTTTCATAACAATTACTCCTTATATTCTTTAATTGACCCCTATGAGTTTTTCTATAGTATTTATCATGATATCCTTAGTAATCCTTCCGGGGGCATATCCATAAATATTTCCCTCTTTATCAATGAAGAAAGATGTGGGTAATGCCGAAATACTATAAGTTGAATATACACTTCCAGTTTCATCAAAAACTACAGGGAATATAATATCATTATCTTTAAGATAATCTATAACCCCTTCTTTTTCCACTTCCCGAGTATATATATTTTCCGAAGTTTTAGGACTTGATATCCCTAAGATAATAACATCCCCTTGATTTTTATCATATTTATTATAAAGGGCTTCGATATCAGGCATTTCTTCTCGGCAAGGTGGGCACCAAGTTGCCCAAAAGTTAAGAAAGACTACTTTTCCCTTATAATCCGATAGGGTATGTTCATCCCCATATTGATCTACTAATGTAAAATCAAAGGCAGGAAAAGTTTTTTCATTCCCTTCTTTATCTATAGGTTTTTCTTCGTTTCCTGTTAGTTTTTCATTTTCATCTAAGTCTTCTTCTACCAGCCTTTCCTGGGTATTATTTTCAGCAGTCGTTCCCGGAACAAAGGAATTAAGATACCTAGATATATTATTAAGCCAACCGGTAAAGGTCATAAACCCAATAAGAATTAGAATAACCCCACCGATTTTTACTGTATATTTTATAAAGTTCTGATTTTTATCTAAAAAGTTTAATGCTTGGGTGGTAAATAACCCCAGTAATAAGAAGGGAATGATAAACCCTAAAGTATAAATCAATACCAAAATATATCCCATAAAGGAGCTCTTGGCGCTTGATGCCAATATTAGTACAGAAGAAAGGGCAGGGCCTACACAAGGGGTCCATGCAAAACTAAAGGTAAATCCCAATATAAAGGCAATAAATGGGGTTATTTTTTTCTTATTTAGGTTCAACCGTATTTTCTTTCCCTATTAAGAAAGCTAAAATCTATAAATCCCAGCTGAAATAATCCAAGAAAAACAATCAATATGCCTCCAATACGGGTAAATAGAAGCTGATGTCTTTGAAAAAATGAACCTACTACTGTAAAAGCCATGGCTAAAATAAAAAAAGCAAAGGAAATACCCAATACGAAAATTAAAGTGTAAAAAAACACGCTTTTCCTATTGTATCTGACTTTTCCATCTTCTTTGTTCCTATCTGGATTGCCAGCCAAATAACTCATGTATACAGGAATTATAGGGATAATGCAAGGGGAAAAGAAAGATACAATTCCCTCGATAAACACCAATAAAAAACTTATATTACTTGCAGATACCAAAGATCCCATACAAATCACTCCTTATTTTTTAGAAATTATACCATGGTAACTTCATGTTTTCAAGTTAGTTCATAAATTAAAGCCGTCAAGGCATTTTGCTATTTGTTTGCAATTGATAATATTTATCATTTACAAATTTATATTTATATGTTATTATATTTTTAGGCTGACTGGCGCCAAATTATTATCGCATACTATTTATTTTTTAAAAAAATGGGAGGAATAATATGGCAAGGTTCACAGGACCTAGATTTAAACTATCGAGACGTCTTGGGGTTGATGTTTTTAACCATCCTAAGGCATTAAATAGAGGAGTAAAAAATCAAAAACTCTCCGAATATGGAGAACAGCTTCTAGAAAAGCAAAAATTAAAAGCATACTATGGTATGTTAGAAAAGCAATTTAAAAAAGAAGTGCAAAATGCCCTAAAATCAAGGGAAAAATCAGATGATATTTTGGCACAAAGCCTTGAAAGAAGGCTGGATAACATGGTATATAGACTGGGATTTAGCTCGACTTTAAGGCAAGCTAGACAGATGGTCAATCATGGGCACATCCTTGTAAATGGCAGTAAGGTGGATATTCCGTCTTATAAAATAAATATAGGGGATATCATTTCCCTAAAAGAAAAATCAAGATCCATAGAAATTTTTGTTTCAAACTTTACTGAAACGGATTTGCCTGTAGACTATATCGAAAAAGATAAGGATACATTTTCAGGTAAATTAATACGAATACCCGAATTAGGGGAAATTCCCGTGGAAGTAAAATTTCTCAAGGTGCTGGAATATTACTCCAAACACTAATTGGCAACTAATATCCTAGTAAATTGATTAAGCCGGATTCATTTTTTGAATCCGGCTTTTTTATGATAATCTTGTTTTAAATTCTTCGTATCCAAACCGACGGATAATTCGGCAGTTTCCCTCCTTGTCTTTGATTGCTATGGAAGGGAGGGGCATACCATTGAAGGTGTTGTTTTTGACCATGGAGTATATTGCCATATCTCCAAAAATCAATTTATCCCCTGGTTCTAGGGGCTTATCAAAGGAGTAATCCCCTATGGTATCCCCGGCAAGACAGGTGTTGCCACCGAGCCTATACATATATGGTTTTTCCCCTATATTACCTGAATGAAGTAGAGGAGGGCGATAGGGCATTTCTAGGACATCGGGCATATGGCAGGCGGCAGAAGTATCTAGTATGGCAATGTCCATTTCATTTTGTACAATGTCAAGTACGGTTGTAATGAGATACCCTGCATTAAGGGCGATTGCCTCCCCGGGTTCTAGATAAACTTCTAAATTGTATCTATTTTGCATTCTCTTGATACAATTTTCTAATATCTCCATATCGTAGTCTTCCCTTGTAATATGATGCCCACCGCCCATGTTGATCCATTCCATCTGTGGCAGCCATTGTCCAAATCTCTTTTCGACTTCCTCGAGAGTCTTTTCTAAGTCATTGGAATTCTGCTGACAAAGAGTATGAAAATGAAAACCGGAAATCCCTTCAAGTAAGTCTGGACGAAAATGATCTATAGTAACCCCAAATCTTGAGCCGGGGGAGCAAGGATCATATATGGCATGTTCCCCCTGGGTTGAGTGCTGGGGGTTAATACGAAGTCCGGCTTTTTTACCGGCTCTTAGGACTTTATCCTTGAATTTTTGGATCTGTAAAAAGGAGTTAAAGACAATGTAGTCACAAATTCCTATGATTTCATCGATTTCATCTTCTATATAGGCCGGAGAAAATATATGATTTTCTTTCCCCATTTCCTCATATCCTAAACGGGCCTCATATAATCCGCTGGCAGTGGTTCCATCTAGATATTCTCCGATCAGCGGATACATTTTGAACATGGAAAAGGCCTTTTGGGCTAATATTATTTTACATCCTGTTCTATCTATGACCCCTTTTAAGACTTCTAAGTTCTTTTTTATAAGCCCTTCATCTACTACATAGCAGGGGGTAGGCAGCTGAGTTATCTTCATCTTAATCCACCAGCTTTGGGTTAAAGCTTTCTTTCCATGGTAGCCCCCATTTATTTAAGGCTTCCATAAAAGGATCTGGATCAAATTCCTCTATATTGTATACGCCCTTATCATCCCATATTCCTTTCATTAACATCATAGCTCCTATCATAGCCGGTACCCCCGTGGTATAAGAAACCGCTTGGGAGCCCACTTCCTTATAACATTCTTCATGATCACAGACATTATATATATAGTAAGTCCTATCTTTTCCGTCTTTTTTCCCCCTAAAAATACAGCCAATATTAGTTTTACCCTTTGTCCTTGGGCCTAAGGTGGAAGGATCAGGCAGTACTGCCTTTAAAAATTGAAGGGGTATAATTTGTTTACCCTCGTATTCGATTGGCTCGATGGAGGTCATTCCTACATTTTCAAGGCATTTTAAATGGGTAAGATAACTTTGTCCAAAGGTCATAAAGAAACGAATACGCTTAATCCCTGGAATATTAATAGCTAGGGATTCAATTTCTTCATGATGTATCAAGTACATATCTTTTTCTCCGATTTCTGGAAAATCATAAACCTTCTTAATCTCCATTGGCTCGGTTTCTATCCATTTTCCATTTTCCCAATAGCTTCCCTTAGCACTTACTTCACGGATATTTATTTCAGGGTTAAAATTAGTTGCAAAAGGATATCCATGGTCCCCTGCATTGCAATCTAAAATATCTATATATTCGATTTCATCAAAATAATGCTTAAATGCATAAGCTGCAAATACCCCTGTTACCCCAGGATCAAAACCGCTACCTAAAAGGGCTGTAATACCAGCTTCTTCAAATCGCTTTCTATACTCCCATTGCCATTTATACTCGAATTTTGCAGTATCTTCTGGTTCATAATTTGCAGTATCTAGATAATCTGTTTTTGTAGCAAGACAAGCTTCCATAATGCTTAAATTTTGATAGGGTAGAGCCAGATTCATCACAATATCTGGTTTTGTATCTTCAATCAAAGCAATCATTTCCTCCACATTATTAGCATCCACTTGGGCTGTTGTAACTTTTGTTTTTCCCCCATCTAATTTTGATTTTAGAGCATCACATTTTGACTTTGTACGGCTAGCAATACAAATTTCCTCAAACACCTCACTGTTTTGACAGCATTTATGGACTGCTACAGAGGCAACCCCACCACAACCAATAATAAGCGCTTTCCCCATTTGATCATCTCCTTATTAAATATTGTAATAACAAAAAAGCAAGTGTCATGCATATTATGCACAATACTTGCTCGGATATTGTATGAATATGAAAAAAGCAGAAATATCCCATAGTAAAACCATAGGGTATCCCTATCAAAACTAACCATGATAGAAAGCCTTCTCATAATACAATTACAATCTTTAGAGTCTATATAGCAAATAATTACTTTTACCACTCTTATTGACCGTTTCACAAGTTGATGTGCTTTTATGCACCGGTTGTAAAGTAACCAACTTATAAAATTTGAGCTTTTAACTCAATCAATAAGGCAAACTAAGTTGCCAATCGGCACCTGACCCGGCTGTCCGTATGGCCTTAACATCCTAGGATGTGGTCAAAATTATCTGCTTGGAAAGACTCAAGATTTAAAAGCTTTCCAATCAATTACTTTAATATAATATCAGGATATAAAAATTTTTTCAATAGAAAAATCAAATTTCTATATTTTTGTAATCTTTTATAACTAAAATTCCCGCTAACTTTAATAAAACATTATGTTATAATTCTAATATATTAGTAATTTTATAGGGAGTGAAGTAAAATGATTAGTTTAATCAGTGTTTTTTTTATGATTATTGTATTTGGAGGTATATTTGCTTTGCAGATTTTCTTATCTATTAATGAAAGCCGATGGATTGGATTAATACTGCCCATTTTAAATCTTTCTTTTACAGGATTTATGATTATTCTTAGTACCTTATATGTGAAAGAGGCTTTTTTAAATTTCTCCGATAGAATCATCTACTTAACCTTATTATTTAATGTCCCCACCCTTGTGCTGCTGCTGATTTATTTTATTTGTAGATTTATCCGCAAAGCAAGATATAAAAACACTTTAGACCAATAATTATTTAGCCAAAAAGTTCCTTAAAACCATGTTCAAAATACCTCCATTAAGATAGTATTCTACCTCAATGCCACTATCTAATCTTGCAATTACTTCAAAATCAAAAAGGGTACCTTCTTGATTTTGGGCAGTAACTTTTAGTTTTTTATTAGGATAAATATTATCCGAAATCCCTGTTATGCTGAAGGTTTCATCACCTTTAATCCCTAAGGAGTCAGAGGTATCTCCCTCCAAAAATTGTAGGGGTAGTACCCCCATTCCTATCAAATTGCTCCTATGAATCCTCTCAAAACTTTGGGCGATAACTGCCTTTACTCCCAGGAGGACGGTTCCCTTGGCTGCCCAATCCCTAGAACTACCAGTACCATATTCCTTTCCTGCTATGACAATCAGGGGGGTATTGGTTTTCTTATATTCCATACAGGCCTTAAATATAGACATCACTTTACCGCTGGGAATATGCCTTGTAAAACCACCCTCCACCTCAGGAAGCATTTTATTCCTGATTCTGATATTGGCAAAAGTCCCCCTCATCATCACTTCATGGCTTCCTCTTCGGGAGCCATAGGAGTTAAAATGCTCTATACTAATGTTTTGGGATGTCAGATGATTGCCAGCATCGGAGGTTTCTGGGATGCTTCCTGCCGGGGATATATGGTCTGTGGTTACTGTATCTCCAAACATGGCTAAGACATTGGCATCTTTTATATCCTTAACCTTAGCAGGCTGTATTTCCATTTCATCAAAAAATGGGGGTAGCTTGATATATGTCGATTCTTCCTTCCACTTATAGATTTTTTCATCGGTAACCGTTACGGCATTCCAAAGTTCATTAGCAGTAAATACATCCTTATATTTTCCTATATACATATTAGGACTTATGCTAGTTCTTATGATTTCTTCTATTTCTGCATACTTAGGCCATATGTCCCTAAGATAAATCGGCTCTTTTTTATCATTATTTCCTATGGGTTCAGAGTCAAAATCTATATCGACGGTCCCTGCTAGGGCATAGGCTACCACCAAAATAGGGGAGGCTAGGTAATTCATCTTGGTTTGAGGGTGAACTCTGCCTTCAAAATTACGATTACCGCTTAAGACTGCCGCTACCGCTAAATCTTTTTCGTCGATTGCCCGGCTTACTTCTTCTATAAGGGGACCACTGTTTCCTATGCAGGTCGCACACCCATAACCTACAACGTTAAATCCTAATTTTTCTAGATAGGGTAGAAGTCCAGATTTTGTCAAGTATTCGGTAACTACCAAAGAACCCGGTGCAAGACTGGTCTTAACATATTGGGGTCTTGTAAGACCTAATTTTACAGCTTTTTTAGCAAGAAGTCCGGCACCAATTATTACTGCGGGGTTGGAAGTATTGGTACAACTTGTAATCGAGGCAATAACCACTGCGCCGTTTTTTAGGTTTTCTTTACTTTTGTCTTTATAACTTATTTTGGCATATTCATTTATCTTATCTTCTTTAAAGCCATATCCTCCCTCATCAAGGGGAGCTTTAATAGTTTTATGAAAGGATTTTTTCATGTCCTTGAGATTAATCCTATCCTGAGGCCTTTTAGGTCCTGCAAGACTTGGTTCTATGGTGCCTAAATCCAATTCTATATAACTTGAAAAATTAGGCTCTGGGGAGTCCTTGGTTCTAAACATTCCCTGGATTTTATGATATTTTTCCACAAGAGAAACCTGGTCCCTACTACGCCCTGTAGCCCTTAGGTATTCTAATGTCTTATCATCCACTGGAAAATAAGCCGCCGTGGCTCCATATTCCGGACACATATTCGATATGGTCGCCCTATCTTCAACGCTTATATTTCCTACGCCTTCTCCATAAAATTCAACAAACTTTCCTATAACCCCTTCTTTCCTTAAGATATTGGTTATGGTAAGTACCAAGTCTGTGGCAGTAGCTTCCTCTGGAAGTGTACCCATGAGTTTAAAGCCTACCACCTCAGGGGTTAAAAAGTATAAGGGTTGTCCTAACATGCAAGCTTCGGCCTCTATGCCGCCTACACCCCAGCCCAATACCCCTATGCCATTAATCATGGTTGTATGGGAATCGGTTCCCACTAAAGAATCTGGAAGCAGAACCTTTTCTCCATCAATAGTCCTTAAGGATGCTACGGTAGCTAAAAATTCTAGGTTTACCTGATGTATGATTCCGATGGAAGGGGGGAATACCCTAAAATTTGAAAAGGATTTTTGAGCCCATTTTAGAAGTTCGTATCTTTCCTCATTTCTTTCAAACTCTTTTTTAACATTGTATTTCATAGACTCACTACTTCCAAAGGAATCTATGATTAAAGAGTGGTCTATGACCAAATCTACAGGGACTATGGGGTTAATTTTATCAGGATTTCCTCCTAGTTCATACATTTTGGTTCTCATTGCCGCCAAATCCACGACCACGGGAACCCCTGTAAAATCCTGCAAAACAATTCTAGAGGGGATAAAGGGAATTTCCCCGTTTTTGCTGTCTTCAATCCCTAATGCGATTCTTTTTATATGTTCCATGGTTACAAGGTTCTCATCATAGTTTCTTAGGGCAGATTCAAGGAGAATTTTTATAGAGTAGGGAAGTCTTGAGGTATCTTTTATCCCTAGTTGCCCTAGGGATGTGATATCGTAATAAGAATATTTTTTCTCGCCTATAGACAGAAATTTTTTATTTATACCGGGCTTTTTATCCATTGTATTCCTCACTTTCCTTGTATAAGATTTAATTTAATCATATGTCATGGAGAAAAATATTATACAGTTTAAATCTCAAAAATAAACTGTATTTAATATTTTTATAAGTATATAGTATAATAAGACTAAAATGCAAACAGATTTGTTTGGAGGAATTCAAATGATAACCAGAGCCATTATATTTGCCACCTTAGCCCACGAGAATCAAAAAAGAAAATGTACAGATGTTCCATATATTCTTCATCCCTTAGAAGCAGGGATTATAACCTCTCAGTTAAAGTATGATGTGAATAACATCTGTGCAGCCCTTCTACACGATACCATAGAAGATGCTAAGGTAAGTTATGAAAGCTTAAAGTTAATGTTTAACGAAAGGATTGCAGACCTTGTAAAATCCCAAAGTGAAGACAAGTCAAAATCCTGGAAAGAAAGAAAACAACACACCATTACATTTTTAAAAGAAGTGGAAGATGAGGATATTAAACTAATTTCCTTGGCGGATAAATTAGCTAATGCAAGGGCACTCCAAAGGGATTATCTTATGATTAAAGATGCCCTTTGGGAAAGATTTAATGTCACAGATAAAAATGAGCATAAGTGGTACTATGAGGAATTGGTAAAAAGCCTTGAAAGTTTATCAAAATATGCTTTGTATCAAGAATTTAAAGCACTGGTTTTAAAGATTTTTGAATAATTCATAAAATATTGTCGAACAATATTAAAAATCGTCACATTTTTCTCCTATAGGAATAGTATATATTGTAACAAATATATTATGAAAGGAGAAAACCATATGGCTAACGGAATTGGAGCAGGTGCTGGAAGAACTTTCACCGGTGGAAACTTCGGTGCATTATTAGCAAACTATGTTGGCGAAACCGTAACAATTTTTACAAGTAGCGGAGGACAATCGGGTTCCGGATTTACCGGAGTTGTTTTACTTGTTAACGATTGTTTTGTAAGACTTATTTCTAGAATAGGACCCCCTCCAGGATGCGCTTTAGGAAATGCCTGCACAGGATTTGGTGTAGGAGGGTATGGCTATGGCACAGGCTATGGAGCTGGGATTGGTGCTGGGGGATATGGCGGCTTTGGTCCTGTACAACCGGCTAATGAAATTGGGGCAATTACTGCTGGTGGCTGGAATGGATACCCAGTTTATACAGTAGGTTCTGTAACCGACATTCCCATTTCTAATATCGTATCCTTTGTTCACAATGCTGTATAAACAGTAATAGCGAAAGATTAAAAGGGGCAGATTATAAAATCTGCCCCTTTTACTTATTCGGGATACTATTCGCGAAACACAACTTTAACGAAGTGTAATCCTTCTAAATGATATAAAGAACCCTAAAAAATCTTTTCTTCCATAAAATCCATACTTTTAACCTTTTGGATGATTTCATTTAACATCTTAATAATCCCTTGGGATAATTGATTTGCCTCACTATATAATTGTATAGCCCTTTTTGAATCTTTTTTACGAATAGCCTCTATAACTTCATGTCCCTTATTATGTAAGTCTATATGTAAACGATCAATCTTCGCCCAACAATCCTTGATTTCAGGATGGCTAATTTGTATAGAATAATAAAAATGTCCAAACTTACACTTCTTACCATCTGTCTGTATGGGCATTAATGTCTCTTCGTCAATCATCTTTTTTAATATATCCTGCCATGCCTTGTGGGATATGATTGCCTCTTCTATGGTAGCAATAAAATCTTCATTGGTCAAAGGGTGGGTGCTATCATTAACCGTTTCCATTAGTTGTTTTACTATATCGGATATATTGTCATCTACCCTTCCTATATGATTAGAATAATCAAGGGCTTTTTGTGAATCCCCAGCAACCCGAGTTGTCATATGACTGATTTTTTCTGATTCACTGGCCACTACATTCATAGCAGCAGTGATTTCCTCCGAGGAGGCGTTTATTTCTTCCATCATACTTGCCAGTTCCGAAACACTATTAACTACCATCTCTAGATAATTCCCATTATCCCTAAAGGAACGATTGACTGTTTCAATTTTTTCGGTCATATCCGTCATAGATACAATTGTACTATTTACACTGTCCATGCCCTCTTTTGTTGCATTTCTTATATCTTCTGTAAATACTTGCATATCCTCTAATTTATTTTTAGTATCCGATGCCAACTTTCTTATTTCCTCTGCAACCACAGAAAAACCTCTCCCATGTTCGCCGGCCCGCGCTGCTTCTATACTGGCATTAAGCGCTAATAAATTTGTTTGTTCTGCTATGGTACTGACTCCAGCAACGATATCATCCATCTTTCTAGATATTTCTTCTAAAAAACCTATCTTTTGAGACATTATTTCTGAATCCTTTAGAACAATAATCTTTATATGATTAATATCTTCTAGAAGCTTCATATTATCCCTATTGCCACTCATAAGATCATTGGATTTAATCGATAAATCCTCTAATATATGAGCATGACTATCAATGGCCTGCCCTACCTCATTCATGCTTGCTGTGGTCTCTTCTACCACTGCCATATTAGATTGACTAGACTGGGCCAATTCCCCAGCAAATCTACTTAATCCCGAAGATATAAATGACATATTCACATCGAAATCACTTAAACTGGCTGATTCATTAATCAATTTCCTAAGCAGTTCATTATTCGACATTCCCATCTTTAACAACTTTTCAAACAAATCCAAAATAATTTTATGAGGTTCATGGTTTATAATAGGATACGGTGGATTATTCCCCCTCAATTTTTCTTCTACATAATCTGTAACCAAGCCTACCTCTTTGCATCTTCCCCTTGCAGCTAGCATTCTATCCCTCCTCAATAACAATCCCATTCCTCTTATTTAAATCACCATATATATATGTTTATTACATATTATATCATGAATATTGACACAAAAAAATTATATTCGAATATTTATTTTTTTGAGAAGTTATAATTATATTTAAGCTTTTATTTTATTCCATGAATTTTTCTTGATTCTTTTCCCAGAACTCTATATAATAAATAATGCTAAATTCATTGACTTGGAAGGAAGATATCATGAAATTACAAAAACTTCTTAGCTATGTTCGTCGTGCAGTAGATGATTATCATATGATAGAAGACGGTGACAGGATTGCTGTAGGAATATCCGGAGGCAAGGATAGCTTGGCTCTTTTATTATCCTTGAGGGGACTTCAAAGATTCTATCCAAAAAAATTCGAGCTAGAAGCCATTACAGTATCCCTAGGTTTTGATAATTTTGACACTACCGGTGTGCAAAAGCTATGTGACGAAATCGAAGTCCCCTATACTGTTCATAAAACCGATATCGGACAAATTGTATTTAATGAGCGAAAAGAAAAAAACCCCTGTTCTCTTTGCTCCAAAATGAGAAAAGGGGCCCTAAATGAAGTTGCCAAAGGACTTAACTGTAATAAAATTGCCCTGGGCCATAATAAGGATGATGTCATTCAAACCCTTCTTCTTTGCATGTTTTATGAAGGACGAATGTATACATTTGCTCCGGTTAGCTATTTGGATAGAATGGATTTATATTCGATTAGACCCCTAATCTATGTACCAGAAAAAGAAATCATAACCCTTGCAGAAATCGAAAAGTTCCCTATTATAAAAAGCCCCTGTCCTGCAGATGGCAATACAAAACGTGAAGATATGAAAAACCTAATAGAAAACCTTCGCAAACGCTACGATAACCTAGACAATCATCTTTTCGGAGCTATCCAAAGATCCTCCATCAAAGGCTGGGAATAAGGCAAATACGTTGATAGATAAAGCTTTAGCTTAATCTTTGTATATATCTATGAATAAAACAACCGTTTTAAAGAGTTCTTTAGAATTTGTTATCACCCCCAAATCACCTAAGGTTGGGGTATTTTTATCCTCATATTTCATAATGCTTAGGACTCCGTTAGTTTTTATGATTGCGTATTTTACCTCATTAATATCAAATACATTCCCTATCCTAAGCTGCCCTAATAAGTCATTGATACCCTTACATAAAAAAGGTTTTTCTACCCATAATATACCTTAAACCATTTTATTTTATGCGGAGATAGAATATTATGAACTTATGGATTCAGGTCCTTTTAACTATGGCTTTCATAATAACATCTATCATTACTATTTATTATCTTCAAAAAAGAAAAAGATATGATTTTAAGATATTAGATTGCTATCTAGAACATATATTTGTATAATGGTTTTATAACCATTATAGGGGTGATTGTATGGCTGAAACTAATTATTTTGAACAACAAAAGCAAAAAAACGCACTAAGACTCCGCGCCCTTCTTTCTTCTTTGCCCCCCTTTGCCTTTGAGTTTTTTCGGGGCATCGAACCTACCACCTCCTCTAAGACAAGGATAGGATATGCCTATGATTTGAGGATTTTCTTCGAATATATATTGGATATTCACCCAACCTTAAAGGATAAAAATATGGGGGAATTAGACATAAAGGATTTAGAGGCTATAACACCGGATCATATTGAAATGTTTTTAGAATATTTATCTTATTATCAAAAACCCCATCCTCAAAATCCAAATAAAACCATCGAGTACCAAAACGATGAACGGGGAAAAGCCAGGAAGTTGGCGGCTCTTCGCAAATTCTATACATACTTTTATAAAAAGCGAAAAATTAAGGTGAATCCCTCTAGCCTAGTAGAAATGCCGAAAATCCATGAAAAAAATATTATTAGATTAGAAATTAATGAAGTTGCTAGGCTTTTAGATGAAATCGAAAATGGAGATAAATTAACGGATGCCCAAAAAAGATACCATCAGTATACAAAGTCTAGGGATTTAGCTCTTATTTCCGTGCTTTTAGGAACAGGTATTCGTGTATCCGAATGTGTAGGACTAAATATTACGGACATAGATTTTGATTTAAATGGATTGAAAATTACCCGCAAAGGCGGGGATGAAATGGTGATATATTTTGGTGATGAGGTAGAAGAAGCCCTGATGGACTACTTAGAAGAACGGGTAAAAAAACAGCCTAATGAAGGGCATGAAGAGGCATTGTTCCTATCTCTTCAAAACCGCCGTCTGACTGTTCGCTCTGTTCAAAACTTAGTTAAAAAATATTCTTCCCTTGTGACCACTTTAAAAAAGATAACTCCACATAAGTTAAGAAGTACCTACGGCACTAACTTATATCAAGAAACAGGAGATATATACCTTGTAGCCGATGTGTTGGGTCATAAAGACGTAAACACAACTAGAAAGCATTATGCACAAATCGACGATCAAAGAAGACGCTCCGCCGCTAATGCCGTAAAGCTGAGGAAAATATAAAAATTATAAAAACTAATGCCATAAATCTTTAATATTCATGTGGCTTATAAATAGGGATTATAATGCTATCTCCGGCATAGAGTTCATTAGATTTTAGATGATTGAACTCTTTTATGTAAGCTACATATTTACTTGTGCTAAGGTCTTGGGGCTTGTGGTTTTGGGCTATCTTCCAAAGGGAATCCCCTCTTCGGATGCTTATTTGTTCGTATCTTTCAATTGGGGAATTTCTTTGGTTACCTGTGGAACTGTAAATGAAAACAATAGAAAATATCTGAATGCTACATATAAACAGTACAACCAGTAGGATAAAACGATATCTTGCTAATATTTTTTTCTTTTGCATAGGAACACCCCTTAGAACATTTGTTTGTACCTATTATATACGAACATATATTCCTAGTCAAGGGTTTTTGGCAAAATATTCGTTCCTATGTCGAACATAAGTTTGATAATATAGAAATTATGTGGTATAATAAACCATATTATATAGCGAGGTGACTATATGAGTAAGCGAATTGGAGATAAACAATTAGAAATCTTAGAATATCTTAAAAAAGAAATTTTAGAGAAGGGCTACCCCCCTTCAGTTAGAGAAATCTGTGATGCGGTAGGGCTTAAATCAACCTCAACTGTTCACGGCCATTTAAACCGCCTAGAGAAAAAAGGAATGATTCGTCGGGACCCTACCAAACCAAGGGCCATTGAGATTTTAGATACAACATTTTATAATACCCGTCAGGAGCTGGTTAATGTTCCCATAGTAGGAAATGTTACTGCTGGGCAACCTATACTTGCGGTAGAAAATATAGACGATTATTTCCCTCTTCCTGTAGACTATGTTAGAAACGACACCGTATATATGCTCCACGTTCAAGGTGAAAGTATGATTGAAGCTGGAATATTCGATAACGATTTGGTTCTAGTTCGCAAACAAAGCACCGCTGAAAATGGTGATATTGTGGTAGCTATGTTAGAAGATTCCGCAACCGTAAAGCGATTTTTTAGAGAAAAGGAACATATCCGATTACAGCCGGAAAACTCTACCATGAACCCCATTATAGTCAAGGACGTAAGCATCCTAGGGAAAGTGATTGGTTTGTTTAGGAAGTTTTAACAAAAGAATAATGCAGAGGTTGATAATATGAATAATGGATTTATAAGAGTTGGGGGAGCCGTCCCCGAAATATCTGTTTCCGATTGTAAAAAAAATGTTGACAACATTCTTGAACTTATAAAGGAAGCCCAAAAAAATCATGTCCAAGTCCTGGGATTTCCTGAGTTATGTATTACCGGATATACCTGCGGAGATTTATTTTCCCAACAACTTCTTTTAGAACAAGCAAATACCGAGCTGCAGAGGATTGTAAATTATTCTCTTAACCTTGATATGCTGATATTAGTCGGCCTACCCATTGCCGCCGATGAACAACTGTTTAATTGTGCTGTCCTCATTCTTAATGGGAAAATCTTAGGGGTAATCCCTAAAACCTCCATTCCGAATTATTGTGAGTTTTATGAAAAAAGATGGTTTTCCCCATCTTCCAGTGCAATCAGCAATCAAATCAATCTATGCAACCAAATAGTTCCTTTTGGTTCCGATATTTTATTTAAGGATATTCGTAGCAATCTTTGTATTGGTGTCGAAATATGTGAAGATTTATGGCTCCCTATTGCCCCAAGTTCCTATTTATCCCTTTATGGGGCAAATATTATCTTAAATCTTTCCACAAGTAATGAATCCGCAGGTAAAAGAAGCTATAGGAAGACATTAGTAGAACATCAATCGGCAAAATGCATCTGCGGATATATCTATGTATCTTCAGGTTATGGTGAATCTACTACAGATTTTGCCTTTGGCGGCCACTCTATGATCTGCGAAAACGGAACAACTCTCAGTGAAAAACAACCCTTTTCTGAGGATAGCTATTTAATTTATAATGAATTCGATTTGGATCGCTTAAGGGCTAATCGTAGAAAAAGCACAAGTTTTTCACAGGTCATCGGCAATAGCGGGGATTACTCTAAAAATTTTAGGATGGTTCCTTTTACCCTTAACATCAACACCCCTGATTCTTTAACAAGGCCCATTAAGCCCCATCCTTTTGTGCCCTCTAAGCAAAATCTCTTAGCTGAAAGATGCAGCGAGATTTTTCCTATTCAAGTAAATGGACTTAAGAAACGTCTAGAACATACAGGAGCAAAAACCGCAGTAATAGGCATATCCGGTGGTTTAGACTCTACCCTTGCTTTATTGGTTTGTATTAGGGCTTTTGATGCTCTAAATCTAGATAGGAAAAATATCCTTGGCATTACCATGCCCGGCTTTGGAACCACCGATAGGACCTATAATAATTCCCTAGACTTAATGAAAAGCTTAAACATAACCTCCCGGGAAATCCCCATAGCCGATGCATGTATCCAGCATTTTAAGGATATAGGTCATGATAGGACCATTCATGATGCCACTTATGAAAACACCCAGGCCAGAGAACGGACTCAAATCCTTATGGATATAGCCAATAAGGAAAATGGCCTTGTAATAGGAACTGGTGACCTATCAGAATTGGCCCTTGGATGGGCCACTTATAATGGAGATCATATGTCCATGTATGGGGTCAATTCCGGAGTACCTAAGACCCTTATAGCACCCCTTATTTCTTGGATTGGAAACACTAACTTAGATGAAAACACCAATGGGATTTTGCAAGACATATTATCTACTCCTGTAAGCCCGGAACTACTGCCCCCTTCTAAAGATGGTGGAATTAATCAAAAGACGGAGGATATCGTAGGTCCTTATGAGCTCCATGACTTTTTCTTATATTACATGATTCGTTTTGGATTTAGACCTTCCAAAATAGTCTATTTAGCAGAACTGGCATTTAAAGATAAATACGATAGGGTAACCATCCTAAAATGGATAAAGATTTTTTACAAAAGATTTTTCTCCCAGCAATTTAAACGTTCCTGCCTCCCCGATGGACCAAAGGTGGGTTCCGTATCCTTATCCCCTAGGGGCGTTTGGCGAATGCCCAGCGATGCTTCTTCTAGGATATGGCTAGATGAAATTGAGGCAATGACCAATATATAAAAAAGACTCTTTCTCATGAAAGAGTCTTCTTTATGGTTAATTTACATCGAATACTTTATCAACGCCTCTAAAATTTCTGGGTATTTCCAAGTTACTGTTCTTCTATCTAGTAGACCGAAATTTTCGCCATTTCCTACGAACGCATTATTATCCCACCAAAAACAAGTCATACCCCTAGCCCTAGCATAAGCTGTATAATAGGCTGCAAAATCCACCCTATCCTGGAGATTATTTTGTTTGTCCCTAGCTCCAAACTCCCCGATAATCACCGGTATTCCCTTGCTGATATACTTTTCATATAAACGATCCATAAAAAAATTAATATCTTTTTTACTGTTTAAAGATGTGGCATCGAAATTTGTTATACTTCCAGATTCATTAGGCGCCTGTAGGGCAAAATTATAAGGAGTATAGGCATGGACCGAGAGTATTATTTTATTATCGTTTTCTTTTAAATCTGTTGGTATCGTAAATTCATCAATAAGAACATTTTCCGGCGAAGCGCTATAGCCAGGAACCATAAGATATCTTGAAGTATTGTTCTTACCGGTCGACCTTACGGTATTTACAAAAACTTGATTAAGCCCATTGATGATTTCTACTGATTCTCTGCAGTCTTCCTTATTCATTTCCAGCCACCATTCGTTATTAGTCCCTACTAATCGCGGCTCGTTCACCGCTTCAAATATTAACTTTTCGTTATACTCCCCAAATCTATTGCCAATCTGTTTCCATATAGAAGCCATATATTTAGATGAGTTTTCCTCAAATTCCTTGCTGGGATAGTAGTAGTCTTTGGTAATGTCGTGGTGTATATTTAGGATGATGTATAAATCTTGTTCCACGGCATAGTCCACTACTTCCTGTACCCTGTCCATCCAAGGTTCACTGATTGTAAAATTATCATCTGTTATATGATTATGCCAGGATACGGGAATCCTAATCGAGTGAAATCCAGATTCTTTTATTTCCTTAATCATTTCTTTGGTTGTTTTTACCCCACACCAGGATGACTCATACATAAGCTCATCACTAAAATTCGGGTTATCAAAGGCTGCGTCAAGGGTATTTCCTAGGTTCCAGCCCACTCTCATATCAGTAACAAGTCTCATGGCCTCGTTATCTGGAATCTCATAGGTATCTATTTCTAATTTTGGAATCTTAATTTTTTCATCCTCCTTTGCAGGCTCTTCTGCAGGCTCTTCATTTTTTACTTCCTCCTTATCCTGTCCATCTAAATCCTTCATCTTCTCTAGTTCATGTTCTTCCCCAAACCTTTTTTCGGCTAATATAGTCTGGTCTATCGAATGATTACTGCATCCAAGTAGGAAGACCACTCCAATAGATACCGTTAATAATAATACTACTAATTTTTTATTCATTGTATCCCCCCATTCATAATATTATTACAGTTTGATTGACCCTTTATCCATTACCCTTTGTAGGGCCATCATTATTCCTATCTTTGCATGATGCCAAGATAATCCCCCTTGCAAAAATACAGTATATGGCGGCTTAATGGGAGCATCTGCACTAAGCTCGATGGAAGAACCTTGTACAAAAGCCCCGGCCGCCATTATAACAGGGCTGTCATACCCCGGCATTTCCCAAGGTTCGGGGGTCACATAGCTATCCACCGGCGAACCTGCTTGAATTCCTTGGCAAAATGCTATTACGTTTTCTGGTGTCTTCATTTGAATAGCTTGAATGATATCATGTCTTGCCTCGATAGAGGTAGGCATTACCAAAAATCCTGCTTTCTCAAATATCCTCGATGCAAAAACAGCTCCCTTAAGGCTTCCTGCCACCACCTGGGGTGAAAGGAAAAGTCCTTGAAGTATCGGTTGATTAAGGCCTAAGGTAGCTCCTACCTCTTTTCCCAGCCCTGGGGCTGTAAGACGAATTGCAGAGTTTTCAACATATTCCTCCTTCCCAACTATATACCCTCCAATAGGGGCAATGCCTCCTCCTGGATTCTTGATTAAGGAACCCACAACCAAATCGGCCCCTACTTCTGCCGGCTCTATGTAATCTACAAACTCCCCATAACAATTATCCACCATACATATTATGTCTTTTCTTATACCTTTAATAAACTCAATAAGTTCCCCTATTTGTTGTACTGATAGGGTAGGCCTCCACATGTACCCCTTAGAACGTTGAATGGTTACCATCTTTGTTTTTTTATTGATGGCTTCCTTGATGGCATTATAATCAAACTGGTTATCCTTTAGATCCACCTGTCTATATGTAACCCCATGTTCTTTAAGGGAGCCCCTAACTTCTCTGATTCCAATGACTCCCTCTAAAGTATCATATGGTTTTCCCACGGGAGATAATAATTCATCTCCTGCTCTTAGATTGCCGAATAAAGCTACTGTTAGTGCATGGGTCCCCGAAATTAACTGAGGCCTAACAAGCCCTGATTCTGTCTTAAATATATCGGCATAAATGCTTTCTATAGTGTCCCTTCCAAGATCATTATATCCATATCCTGTGGTTGCTGCAAAATGAATATCGCTTAATTTATTTTTCTGCATGGCATGGAGTATCTTTAATTGGTTGTATTCGGCTATGGTATCGATGTTTTTAAACTGTTCTTCCATTTCTTTTTCAATTTCCATACAAAATTCGATGGTAGCTGGCTTAAGACCAAATTTATTTTGCATAATATCTATAATACTTTCTGTCATAGTTTTGTCTCCTTATAGGTTCAATATAAAAACTAAAACCACCCCTAAGGTGGCTATAGTCTTTTATTGTTCATCAGATTTTTCTTGATTATAGTTAAAATAGATTGGTTTGGCAGGAACAACGGTAGAAATAGCATGTTTATATATCATTTGTTGTTTTCCTTCACTATCTAATATTACGATAAAATTATCAAAGCCTTTTATAAATCCCTTTAATTGAAATCCATTGGTTAAAAAAACTGTTACTGCTGTTTTTTCTTTGCGTACATGATTTAAAAATACATCCTGAAGATTAATAGTTTTGCTCACCTTAATCCACTCCTCTTTTGAATTTTAATGTTATCTAATTCTATTCTATATGATTATGCCAATTTCTTCAATATAATTTGTAATTTTTGTTACAATTTTATCCATATCAAAATTCAAGGCCTCTACATTTATCCAACAAGGATCTTCCCTGTGGCTAAACCAGGTCAGTTGCCTTTTAGCAAAACGTCTAGTATCCCTTTTGAGAGTATATATAGCTTCTTCAATGGTAAACTTCCCCTCAAGGTATCCAACAATCTCCTTATACCCTAAGCCTTGCATGGAAACTAAATCCTTAGAATAACCTCTATTAAGAAGGTCTTTTACCTCTTCTACTAGTCCTGCCTTTATCATGGCATCCACCCTTTTATCAATCCTACTATAGAGCAACTCCCTATCCATGGTTAGAGAAAAAAAAGCTGTATGGTAAGGGCTTTTTCTTGTCCTTTCCTCTGCATTATGCTTAGAAATTGGTTCATTGGTTTGATTATAATATTCCAAGGCGCGGATAATCCTTTTTGTATTATTAGGATGAATGGTTAGGGCAGAATCCGGATCAATTTTAGCAAGCATATCATGGATGTATTGATTTCCCTTTTTTGTAGCCAATTCCTGTAGGGTATTTCTGTATTCAAAATCTGTATTAGTTTCCATAAAATTAATATCGTAAACCACTGATTGGATATAAAAACCTGTGCCTCCCGTGAGTATCGGGATTTTGCTTTTTTCATCAATCTTTTTTATGTATTCCTTAGCCTTTTTTTGAAAGATTGCCACACTGAAGACTTCCTTAGGGTCTATTTCATCTATGAGATAATGAAAAATCCCTTCCATTTCTTCCTGGGTAGGCTTAGCAGTACCAATGTCCATATACTTGTATACCTGCATAGAGTCTCCAGATATAATTTCCCCATTTATTCTTTTAGCCAGTTCGATAGATACCTTGGTCTTACCCGATGCGGTGGGTCCAGCAATAATAATCAACGGTTTTTTCATTTGCGCCTCCATTCTTATTGAACCCGCTTAAATTTTTTTCTAATTCATATTGGCTCATGGCTATTATAGTAGGTCTTCCATGGGGACAGGTATAAGGATTTTCTAAGGTAAGTAGGGTTTCAATTAAGGCTTTGCTTTCCGATATACTTAATTGATCCTTTGCTTTAACTGCCCCCTTACAAGAAAAAGTAGCTATTGTATTTAGTTTCATATCGTAGGCATTTTTAATATACTCGTCATTCAAGAAAAGATCTACTATGTCTAGGAAAAACTTGCTTTCTACAGGACCATCAAAAAGAATAGGCAGCTCCCTGATAACATAGGCTAAATCTCCAAATTCTTCTATTAGAAATCCAAATCGCTTAAACAATTCCTTATTTTCTTCTATAGCTTCTTTCTCCTTGGGCGTAACTTCAAATACCAAGGGCCTTAGGAGGGCCTGAGAATAAATCTCGCCGGATTTAAAATCATTCATTAACTTTTCATAAAGCACCCTTTCATGGGCCGCATGCTGGTCTACTAGATACATATTGTTTTCTTTTTCCACTATCCAGTAGGTTCCAAAAATTTGTCCTATGATTTTATAATCTATTATTCTGGGTTTTGGTTCTTCTTTAGGAGGTTCATATTCTACCTTAAGGTTTTCACCATTTTCATTAACCTCCTGATTTTCTACTTTACTATCAAAGGTATATTCTCTTGTCCCATTTTTACTTGTATCTTTTTCCCTTTTTATTTCATATGGCTCTAGAAGTTTTTCTTGGATAGGCTCTGGAGTAAACAATTTTTCTTTTTTAGATGCCTCCCAGGTCACTTGAGGTATAAGATTTTTTTCTAAGGTGATTTTGAATCACTTCAAGCATTAGCTTATATATTTCTTCTTCGCTTTTAAATCTCACTTCCATTTTAGTGGGATGTACATTGACATCGATTTTATCGGAAGGAATAAGGATATGAAGCACTACCACCGGAAACTTATTAATTGGAAGAAGGGTTTTATAGGCTTCCTCTAAGGCTCTTTCTAATAATCTGCTTTTGATATATCGGCCATTGATATAAAAATTTTCATAGCTACGGTTCCCCCGATGGATTTTTGGTTTGCCGATTAAACCGAAAATTCTAATATCTCCCCTTACTTCTTCAAGGGCTATCATGTCCCGGGCAACTTCTTTTCCGTATATATTAAATACTGTATTTTTTAATTCATTGTTTCCGGAGGTATGAAATACCACTGAATTATTGTTAATGTATTTAAATGATACCTCTGGATGCCCCAAGGCAATCTTGTATACGATATCACTTATATAAGAGCTTTCTGTAGATGGTTTTTTTAGAAACTTCTTTCTGGCAGGAACATTATAAAATAAATTGCGCATGATAAATGTAGTCCCCTCAGGGCAGCCGATTTCCTGCTCAGTTTTGATTTCTCCCCCATGGATCTCCACCCTTTTACCAGTAATCTCTCCATAAGCCTTTGTAATGATTTCCAGTTGAGAAACCGCTGCAATACTGGCTAAGGCTTCCCCCCTAAATCCTAAGGATTCAATTTCATCTAAATCCTCAACTTCTTTTATTTTACTAGTAGTATGCCGTACAAATGCAATATTGACTTCTTCTTTTGGTATTCCTATACCATTATCCGTAATCCTAATAAGGGATATGCCGCCATCCCTTATTTCCACAGTAATGGCACTAGCCCCTGCATCTATAGAGTTTTCAATAAGCTCCTTTACCACAGATGATGGTCTTTCCACCACTTCACCTGCGGCAATCTTATTTATGGTATGCTCATCTAATTTTTGTATTAAGCTCAAAAAACCACCTCTTTATACTAGGGTTCTTGCCTTTTTATTTAGGTCAAATAATTTATTTATTGCTTCTTTAGGGGTAATCTCTGATACTTCGATGTTTTTTATTTCATCAATAAAGTTTTTGTATTCCATAGAAAACAAATCTATTTGGGCTGACTTAGGAGATGTAGATTTTTCTGCTACAATCTGCGTATTTTTTGTAATATCTGCTTCATTAAGTTCCGATAATATGGCCCCGGCGCGTTTTAGGACTTCTTCGGGAAGGCCGGCTAATCTTGCTACTTGAATCCCGTAACTATGATTAGCCCCACCTCTTTTTATTTTCCTTAAGAATATGATATTATCTCCCTGTTCTAGTACATCGATACGATAATTTTTTACCCCTTTAAGTTTTCCTTCTAATTCTGTTAATTCGTGATAATGGGTTGCAAACAAGGTTTTTGCCCCTATCTTTTTAGAATTGCTGATGTATTCCATTACTGCCCAGGCAATACTTAGACCATCAAAAGTACTGGTGCCTCGACCTATTTCATCCAGTATCAAAAGGCTGTTTCTTGTGGCATTGTTAAGGATATTAGCCACCTCCGCCATCTCCACCATAAAGGTACTTTGTCCAGAGGATAAATCATCAGAAGCTCCAATCCTTGTGAAAATTCTATCGACAATACCTATTTTAGCCTCTTTTGCCGGTATAAAGCTTCCTACTTGAGCCATTAATACAATGAGGGCTACCTGCCTCATATAGGTAGATTTACCAGCCATATTAGGTCCCGTAATAATGGCAAGCCGATCCTCTTGTCCGTCTAAATAAGTATTATTGGATATAAATTGTTCTAGAGGAAGCATTTTTTCTACTACGGGATGTCTTCCTTCTATAATGTCTATAAGGTCCCCTTTATTTATTTCGGGTTTAATATAGTTTTGCTTTTCTGCCACTTCCCCTAGGGAGCATAGTACATCCACTATGGCAATCAATTTTGCTGTTTTTTGTATTCTTTCTATTTCATTTCCTATAAGCTCTCTTATCTTGGTAAATAAATTATATTCTAGTTCAACTACTTTTTCCTCTGCCCCTAAGACAGTTTCTTCTAATTCCTTTAATTCTGGGGTGATATATCTTTCAGCATTTGCCAATGTCTGTTTTCTGATATACCTATCGGGTACAGCTTCAAGGTTGGATTTAGTTACTTCAATAAAATAACCAAAAATCTTATTATATTTTACTTTTAGGTTTTTGATTCCTGTTTTTTGCTTCTCCTCATTTTCTAAAGAGGCAATCCATTGTTTTCCCTCTTTCTTTGCCTTTTTAAGCTTGTCTACCTCTGGGTGATATCCTTCTTTTATTATATCCCCTTCCCGTATGGATATGGGGGGAGCATCCATTATGGATTCATCTATTAACTGATATATGTCCTTTAGTACATCTATTTTTTCATGTATTTCCTTTTGATAGGGGGCATCAAATTCAAGGAGCAGGATCTTAATTTCTGGAAGTAAAAAAAGGGAGTTCTTAAGGGCAATTAAATCTCGTCCATTGACAGTTCTGTATACAACCTTACTCATTAGTCTTTCTAAATCATAGACCCCGTTTAGAAGCTTTCACATAGGGATTGGATAAAAACTTAAGTGAACAGCTTTAAGGGTTAGCAAGATTAAGACCACATTGGAGACTAAATTCTCTGGTGTGGTCTTTTGATATTATTCTAAATAATCTTT